>NZ_CAMZOG010000019.1 GCF_947331445.1 Parendozoicomonas sp. Alg238-R29
GCACCCTGAGCATGGGGGCTCAGAATGCCAGAAAGCACCGATGGATTTATTGCTTCAGGCCAAATGAGATTGCCCTGCTCGGGGCGTGTGCCCACTTCAACACGGTGAATTTTTCCATTAACATCGGTGGATAAGCCAACAGAAGACCATATAACATCAGGGCTTTCCTCTAATCCATGTATAAGACCGTTATCGTATAACCATTCCAAATATCGATCATTGTCCAGATTTACCCTTAAAGCCAGACAGCCTTCTATCGGTAGAACCTTTTCGCCTTTGACAAAAGCAATTCCACCCGGCTCTTTGGCTCTGCTGAATACTCCCATGCCCGCTGATACCGTACCTGAAACCTCACTGCCTCTGATGAAGACGGTGCCCAATGCGGGTTGTAGCTTTATACTTTTTCTTTTCGTAGAGGGCGGACGTTCAGCGTTACCACTGGTTCTTTTGCGGCTGGAACGCCGCGGTTGTGTTGGTAAAGGGGAGCTGGATCCTTGAGAGGGTGGTACAGGGTTCATAGTATTTTTGAACTTTATATAAAGTTCTCAATAGACAATCTGTGTCGAACCAGGTTCTTCTCTTGTTCAGTTTACTTACACAAGGTGTACAGATAACTAAGCAGAGGTTCTGTGATTGTTCCGGAGTCGCTGCCAGAAAATCGGAGTACAGTAGAGCTGAAATGGTCATTTTGAAAGCCGACGCAATCATGAGGGAGAAGTAGATGACTGCTTTATGACGTGATTTCCCTCATCTTCCCCTCTCTTGCTCATATCCTCCTAGTCTTCCTTTAGAGTACTCAGGAAAGGTTCCATCGGTCTTATGTCTGCTTCAGCCGATGCTCAAAACAACTGGTCTGTTCCCAGGGATGGTTCCACCCACCTTGACCCTTTGCTTGACAGTTTGGTCACGGTTACCCGTATACATGGGCACCCCAGCAGTGCTGATGCCCTCAAGCATGGGTTACCCCTCAAGGATGGGCGGCTAACGGTCGAACTGTTTATTCGGGCAGCTTCCCGCGGAGGCTTTTCTGCTCGGCTGGTAAAAACCTCGCTGAAACGTATTTCACCTTTGGTACTTCCTGCAGTTTTGCTTCTTAAAGGGCGTAAAGCCTGCGTAATGACTGCTCTGGACAAGAAAAGTGGTCAGGCCAGAGTCATCATGCCTGAGGCTGGAACTGGTACCAGAGAAGTTTCACTACATATGTTGGCCAAGGAATATGCAGGCCACACATTTTTCATTAAAGAGAAGTACCAGTACGACGACAGAACGCCGGAAACATTAAAAGTCCGCTCCAGACACTGGTTCTGGGGGACAATCACCCAGTCCTGGCGAATCTACCGGGATGTTTTGCTGGCTTCATTTCTTATCAATATATTCGCAGTCGCCAGCCCATTATTTGTTATGAACGTTTATGACCGTGTTGTTCCCAACAATGCGATAGAAACTCTGTGGGTGCTCGCTTTTGGGGCGCTGATCCTGTTTAGCTTTGATACTGTGTTGAAGTTGATGCGCAGTTATTTCATTGATCTTGCAGGTAAAAAGTCCGATATTCTTCTATCTTCTCGAATATTTGAAAAGGTGATGGGGTTGTCCATGGCGTCTCGCCCTAAGTCTGTGGGCTCCTTTTCAAGAAACATTCAGGAATTCGAGAGTATTAGGGATTTCATAACATCTTCTACCGTTACAGCCTTGGTAGACCTGCCATTCACACTGTTGATTGTGCTGGTTATTGGTTTCATTGGAGGGCCGCTTGCTATTGTTCCTGCTATTGGAGCGTTACTGATTGCTGCTTATGGTTTTTCTCTGCAAGGCCCTTTAAGGCGGTCTGTGGATAAAACAGTACGCTCATCTGCGCAAAAGAATGCGACCCTGATAGAAGTACTTACTAACATTGAAAGCCTGAAGGTAGCGCGGGCGGAAAGTGATATGCAGGCTCGCTGGGAAAAGAATGTTGGCCATATCGCCAAATGGGGAATCAAGAGCAAGATGCTCTCATCATCTGCCGGAACTATTGCTGCTTTTGTTCAGCAACTGGTGACCATAGCAATGGTTGTTGGTGGGGTTTACCTGATTACTGCTGGTGAGCTCAGTATGGGCGGACTGATTGCTACAGTGATGCTCTCTGGTCGTGCTCTTGCTCCTATGGGGCAGGTTGCCGGCCTTTCAACGCGATATAACCAGAGCAAGGTTGCGCTGGATGCTCTGAACGACATTATGAAAATGCCTTCAGATCGCCCGGAAGGTAAGGCATTTGCCCATCGCCCTACTCTTAAGGGTGATATTGAGTTTGATCAGGTGAATTTCTCCTATCCAGGACAAGAATTTAAAGCTCTCAATAATGTCAGTCTGCGAATTAAGGCAGGTGAAAAAGTTGGGATTATCGGGCGCATAGGTTCTGGAAAAACCACTGTTGAGAAGATGTTACTTGGGCTGTATCAGCCAGAACATGGCGCAGTTCGGGTTGATGGAGTGGATCTGCGCCAGATTAACCCTTCTGACCTTCGTCACAATATTGGTTGTGCTCTGCAAGACTCGACCTTGATGTATGGAACCCTGAAAGAAAATATTGCTCTTGGCGTCAGCTACATGGATGACGGCGCTATTTTACAGGCTGCTGAACTTTCGGGAGTAAAGGAATTTGCGAACCGGCATCCCGATGGCCTTGATATGCAAGTGGGGGAACGTGGGGCAAGTTTGTCTGGCGGGCAACGTCAGAGTGTTTCGCTGGCGCGGGCGATGTTAATGGATGCGCCTATTATTGTGCTCGATGAACCCTGTAGCTCGATGGACAACACTACAGAAACAAGGTTGCGGGAAAATTTGCGCAAGTATTGTGAATACAAAACGCTGCTGTTGGTAACGCATAAAGCGTCTATGTTGGAGCTTGTTGATCGACTGATAGTAATGGATCAGGGGCGTGTTGTGGCCGATGGTCCTAAAGATCAGGTGTTTGCTGCTCTGCGTGAAGGCAAGTTGAGGATTTCCTGATGGCGGACAAGAACTCTGATAAGAAAACCGTACCGCTCGATCCGAAACGTGGGCGTAAGAAAAAACGCCCACCTATTCCCAAGGGGCAAAAGGCTCCTGTTACCCAGTTTCCAAGGGGGGGGCGCCCTCCCCGAAAGGCATCGGCAGTTGAGTTGGAATATATGTCTGATGCCTCGGCCGCTATGCTGCTGAAATCCCCAAAAGGAGGGCGACTACTCATCTTTATTTGTTTTCTTGCGCTGGCTATAGCAATTGCTTGGGCTGCCTGGGCGGAAATTGATGAGATTACACGTGGTGATGGCAAGATTGTGCCCTCCTCCCGTTTGCAGGTTATTCAGAACCTGGAAGGGGGGATACTCGAAAAACTCATGGTGCGTGAAGGTCAGCGGGTTGAAAAGGGCCAGGTGCTGATGATGCTTGATGACACCAGCTTCAATTCCACCTATCAGGAGTCAGAGATTGAGTATCTGAGTGTTCTGGCTTCCATCTCCCGCCTCAAGGCATTGGCAGAAGATAAAGAGCTGGTTTTTCCCAGTGAGATATCTGAATATCCTAGAGTTCAACGACGTGAGGTGAAGCTTTACAACAGTCGTCGTGCAGGTCTGGAGGCGGAAGTCGCTATTGTTAAGGAAAAGATTCGGCAGAGTGAGCAGGAAGTGCGGGCTATGGAAACCCGCCGGGATCACCTTCAAAGAAGTTATGATTTAGGCATGAAAGAGCTGTCTATGACACAGCCGTTGGCTTTAAAAGGTGTTGTGTCTGAAGTTGAAATGATTCAGCTGGAACAGCGAGTGAATGATCTGCTTTCAGAACTCAACGAAGCTGAGTTAAGCCTTCCCCGCCTGCAATCAACATTGCAGGAACAAAAAGGCCGTGAAAGAGAAGTTGAATTGAAATTCCAGGAAGAAGCACAAGAGGAGCTGCGTGATCAGGAAGTGAAGCTAGCCCAGCTTACCGAGTCCAGAAAGTCGCTGGTGGATCAGGTGGCTCGCCGCGAAGTGCGCGCACCTTTGACGGGAATCGTCAAGAAAATCTATGTCACTACCGTTGGTGGTGTTGTGCAACCAGGTATGGATTTGGTCGAAATTGTTCCTGTGGAAGAAGCTCTGCTGGTAGAGGCGAAAATCAATCCCAAGGATGTTGCGTTTATCCAGATTGGTGACAGAGCTATTGTGAAGCTGACAGCTTACGACTTCGCAATTTATGGTGGTCTGGAAGGTGTTGTTGATCATATCAGCGCAGATACGATTACCGACGAAGAAGGTGAAAGCTTCTATCAGGTTCTGATTCGTACCCAAAGCAACCATCTTGGGACAGAGGAAAAACCTCTGGAAATTATCCCCGGCATGCACGCTCAGGTGGATATTGTTACAGGCAAGAAAACCATACTCTCTTACCTGCTGAAACCCATTCTAAAAGCCCGTGACAACGCTCTGACGGAGAGATGACTTGAGCATGGCTGCTCAGGTTTTTGATAACCAGAAGATATATCCCTTCTCTTATTAATTTTATTTCACTACTAATAGATATATCTCCACCTTCTAGGCTGAAAATAGGCTCTGCTTAAGAGAATACAGTGTTCTCTTAAGCAGGGAGTCTTCTCGATGTCAGAGGGTGGGAAGAAATGTCTCAACAATCTTCCAGTGATGCTGCAGTTGTGGTCAGCTTAGAAGGTGCAGCCTTTATTGAGACTGCTGACGGAAACCTTGTACCGCTTGAGCCTGGTGCAACTCTGGCTCCCGGTGAAACGGTAAGAACTGTTGATGGCAGTCAGATTCAGGTTCGTATGGCGAATGGTGAACTGACAACTGTGGGCAGTAACTCTACATTTCAGGCTCCCTATTCTTTTTATGAGCCATCCTCTGAGAATGAGATAGCTCCTGGTAACTCGGAAGAGCCAGCAGAGATTGAAGATGTTCCCCATGAATATAGTGATGGCGAGAGCCATTCGACGAGTCCACAGCCCCCAGGAGAAGTAAACTCTGGAGGTGGAACGCTGGAATTGCAGGGCTCAGGCTCGACGCCAATGCTTAGCCCGGCGGTAAATTTTCTAACCCCCGTCGAAATCTTTCCTGACGAAACTACTGCAGCCCAGCCTCAGGGTATGAAATCCACTCCTCTATCTGGAGATTTCAGTGCAAGTGCAAGTCGGAGTGTTAGTGGCAGGGCAGTTGATCAGCAGAATGATAATCAAACAGATGCTCCAGCGGAAGATCCAGCGGAAGTCCCTGCGGAAGTCCCTGCGGAAGATCTAGCGGAAGTCCCTACGGAAGTCCCTACGGAAGTCCCAGCGGAAGCCCCTGTGCAGACGGCTCCAGACTCCGCATTGCCTCCTGAACCAGAGTTTACAGTGGAAGGGCAGACTTTGAATGTTGCTCTGGATGAAAACACTGCAACAGTTTCTACAGAAACCCTCGGCCTGATCAGTGATGTAGCCAACGCTGGCAGTGATAACGTAATAGTGACTTCTATTAACGGAGCAGCTGTAGGCGCAACAGGTATAACAAATATTGCCGGCGATTATGGAACACTGATGGTTTCAGCTGATGGTACTTACAGCTACACCCCTTTTAATAGCTCTACAGAAGGTGAAACCGAAACGTTCACCTATGTTGTGAGTGATGGATCAAATACCACAACGGCAGAGTTAACAGTGAATGTTCTGGAAGACAGCTTCACTTCATCAGACACTGCAACTGTTTATGAGTCGGAAGGGCCGGACGACAGTATTCTGGTTTATGACTCAGAAGGTAGTCGTCTTTTGGTTGTGGATACAGAAACTGGTGCCAGCCGTACACTGTTTTCTGGAAACCCGGTTTTTCATGATGTTGCAGTCGGTTCCAACAACCATGTGTATGGCATTGCTGATGGCCAGATTTACTCCATTGATATCTTCAGTGGAACGGCTTCCAGTGTGGTGAATCATGGAGTCTCTACTCAGATAGAAGGCATGACCATGTCTCCAGACGGAACCGTATATGTGGTGGACAGTGCTGGAGTTATTTCCACTGTCAGTCTTACCGACGGAACAACAACGGCCATTGGCAGTGTCGGCGGTACACCGGTTGGCGGTATTACCTGGCATGATGGCGCGATTTACACCGTTCTGCATCAGTCTGGACCAAGTCAGGACTGGCTTACCAAGATCGATTTAACCAGCAATATGGTGACACCTCTCGCTCAAGTGGATGTTCCTTACACAGCGCTGGCTTCAAGGAATGGCGAATTGGTTGGTGTTGATGCCGATGGCCAGACATTTGAAGTTGATCCAAATACCGGTGCTGCAACAGAATTGGCGACCAGTATTGGAGAATCAGTCTCTGGGGCCAGCCAGTTTGCTTTCGGGCAAGCTTCAGGAAACATTGTTACAAACGACATTGGCGCAATAAGCATTACTCAGGTTACTGGAGAGAATGGTCAGAATATTCAGATAAACAGCGACGGAATCACGGTTATTCAAGGCGCTTTTGGTGACCTTCATATCAGCGCTGACGGCTCGTATACCTACCATTTGGATAACTCCAATGAAGAGTTTGAGAATCTGGATTTAGGTGAAACCGCTAACGACCGGTTTGTTTATACAGCCACTAACACCGGTGGCGACACTGCTCAAAGTGTTTTAACACTGTTCATTAATGGCGCGACTGATATCGCAACTGCTAACCCACCTGTATTTACAGAGACGCAAGGCGCTTATGCTTTTGGAGATTCTTCTGCTCAACCTCTGTCGTTTGTTGTTGATGCCGGCACTAATCAGCGTATCACTGGATTAACGATCAGCGGCCATGGTGATGGAACGCTATCTTCTCCCTCGCAACTGACGGATAACGGTTCTGTGACTTCCGGTTCCAATAGTTGGTCATGGTCTGCAACATCAGGAAACAATGCAGGCTTGGAAAGTCTCGATGCATCAAGTGCTGGTTTAACTCTTGGGGGAATTAACAACAGTGCCGCTGATACCTTGCATGTAGAAGTGACTGTTACCCAGTACAACGACGATGGCACTGCTGCTTCCAGCTGGACATCTACCGTTCCTCTTGATGCCAGGCTGATACATCTCGACCAGCAGTTAATTGGTGATGTTAATAACGATATTTTAACTGGCGGAAGCACCGATGACGGTATTACTGGAGGTTCAGGGAATGACACCCTGACAGGTGGTGCCGGTGCTGATGTTTTCATATGGGAAAGTGAGCATGTCGGAACTGCAATCACTCCCTCAGTGGATACCATCACTGACTTCACCTTAGGGCAGCAAGGGGATGTGCTGAATATTACTGATCTCATTCCAGAGTCGGCTTCCCAGAATGAACTCGATCAATATTTAAGTTTCAACTTTGAGGATGGTAATACCACTATCAGCGTGAGCGATAGCGCGAACGGTGAAGCTGTACAGCAAATCGTTTTGGAGAATATCGATCTGTCTGCTTCTGTGGGCTCCACTGATACATCTGCATTGATAAATAACCTGACAGACAACGGAAATCTGATGATTTAAGGAAGTAGTCATGGATGATGCTGTAAGCAGCAATGGTTCAGTAAACCAGACCATTGTTGTTTCGAACGTGACAGGGATATTAAAGGCAACAGATGCCGCAGGCAATGTTCGTATTTTGAAAGCCGGAGACACCATTTATCCCGGTGAGGTTTTGTCTGTGGCTAATGGTAATGCCAGCTTTTTATCCCTTGATGGTCAGGAATTCTCACTACTGGCAGGGCAGAGTTTTGCTGTACCTGACTATACCGATCAGCAACACTCCGGAATTGGAGCAACCGCTATTGGTGAAGGGGAAGCATCTTCAAATGAGCAGGTTGCTGGCGGTCAAACGGGAGTGGAGAGCAACACTGGTCTGGGCACTCCAACCTTCAGGGGAGATAATATCGGGTTAGATGGCAACTATCTATCCAGTCCTGTTGGTAGTGACACTTCGTCATTTGTGGCTTCACAGCCTCAACCCTTTAGTTTTAGGGGCTTTTCAGGAGCAACATCAGCTGGTGTTGAACAATCAGATGAGCAAAGCCCCGCACCTCTTTTGGAAGAAGCTGCTCCACAGTTGTTCATTCAGGAAGAGCCTGAGCCGACACTTCTTTCTCCAGAGGTGACAGCAGCGGCCGTTGCCCCTGAGCCTCAGGTGTCAGAACCTCAGGCGCCAGAACCTCAGGCGCCAGAACCTCAGGTGCCAGAACCTCAGGTGCCAGAACCTCAGGCACCAGAACCTCAGGCGCCAGAACCCACCCCTTTAGCTCCTATTTCCTATGCTCTTGGAGTGCTGCCCGATGTGACGGCATCAGATGATACGGCGACTGTTAATTATCACGTCAGGCTGAACCAACAGACGGGAGTTTTGGTGAATGATATTGGCAGCGATGTTGCTGTTACACAGGTAAACGGTACGGTTATTTCAGCCAGTGGAGCATCGACTGTTTTAGGGCAATACGGAACATTGGAAATTCAGGCTGACGGTACTTACAACTACATAACCGATAATTTCGATCTCACATCTGATCTGGTTGCTTCATGGCAATTTAATGAGGCTACGGGCTCAAGGGCTTTCTCTGACAGTGCAGCATCAGACCAGATTGCAAACAACGGTACTTTAACTGGTGATGCAACTATTGTTTCCGGTGGCGTGACTGGAAATGCTCTCAGATTGAATGTCAGTGATGTTCATAATCCGTTTGCCGGAATTAATGATTCATTCAGTAATGCTGCCCTTCTTGGTCGCTATGAAATGGATGGCCTCGACAGTGGCACCAACCAGGTGGCGAACAGTGTTGGGAATAACAATGGTTCAGCCAGTGGCGGCTCTTTTAATGTTGTGACTGGTTCCTCACCTCAGGGTACAAGTCATATCGAGTTAAACGGCTCCAATACAATCAATATCAATACCGGGCTGAGTGCTGAGGCAACAGATGTCACTATTGCTTTCTGGTTTCGCTGGGATGGAGCTGAAAACCGCATGATCGCCAGTTTTGGCCAGTACAATATCTGGATCAATGATGGGGCGATTGGCTTTAATACCTGGGCTTACGATAATCACGGTATAAGTCTTGATGACTTGGAACTGGCACCAGGATCTTCCGGCCTGGCTAACGAGTGGCACTATGTTACGGCAACGTTTCATGATGGGAATCCAACGCAATCTACATTAAGGATTGATGGGATTGATCAGAGTTTGACCAATATTCCCGGAAATGGCTATCACGCTTCAAATGCAGATATTCATCAGACTCTTAATTTTGGTGGTACCAATGGCTGGCATAATATTCGTGGTGGCGTAGATGATCTCCAGGTCTTTGAAGGAACCCTCAGCAATACAGAAGCAACGCGACTTTATGAAGCAGCCAGACTAGGTTCTGTTGAAGCTGGCAGAGCTGAAGTTGGTGAATCATCAGAAATCAATGTTCCCGATGATGGTGTTGTTGAAGCTCGAACCATAACTCTTTCTTTCCAGCCAGATTCAGATAATAGCCTTGTGAATCGCCAGATTCTTTATGAGGAAGGTGACGGTACAAGCGGGTTTATTGTTTATATCCAGAACAATACTTTGTATGCCGGTGCATACAGTAATGACTCAGGTTGGTCTGGGGCATTTCTTAACACAAGTATTTCTTCGCTGGATACCAGTGAATTTCATCGGGTTACGTTATCTCTTGATAGTTCGGCAGGGTCAATGACAGCCTGGCTGGATGGTACCCAGATTGGTCAAGTCAGCAACGCACAGTCTGTTAGTGGGCACAGTGGTGATGTTTCAATCGGTGCCAGCAGTGGCGAAGACTCTGCCAGTATGTTCCATGATGGCAGTCATGCAGGAGGTTTTACTTACTCTGGTTTAATCGACGATGTGCGTGTTTATGACCGCGCACTCACCAATCTGGAAGTACAGGTTCTAACTGATGAAACTGGAGACTTTACCGAGAGTTTCACATACACGATCACAGATAGTTACGAATCAACAACAACAGCCGATCTTGATATCAATATACAGCGCCCTCAGGAGAATCTAGCACCTGATGCGAACAATGATGTGCTGAATGTTGGCGCTGGGCAGGCGGTATCAGTAAACAGTCTCGTATCTGCTGGTTTGCTGGGGAATGACAGCGATGCTGAAGGTGACTCATTAGCCCTCACTCATGTTGGCTCTACAGACGTTGCGTCATCCGGAGCAACATCTATTGCTGGACAATATGGAACCCTGCTGGTGGCTGCAGATGGCACCTACTCTTATGTTCCATCGAACTCTGCCTTGGGTGGCGGTGTGGATACTTTCTCCTATACGATCTCTGATGGAAATAGTACGGCTCAGGCTACATTGACAGTAAATGTTTTGGCCGACTCTTTTGCTTCAAATGACTCTGTATCTATTACCGAGCAAGCTGTTCCTGATGATGTGAGTTATTTGATAAGCAGCTCAGGGGAGTTGTCACTGTTTGATCCTGTATCACAGGAGGTTGTTCCTCTCGGTAATGTCACAGGCATAACGGGAGGAAGTGGCGGTATTGGTGTGGCGATGCTCGATGGTACCCTTTACGGCATAGGAACATCAGGGCTTTATACGATTGACCCTGTGAGCCTACAAACCTCATATGTAGCAGACCATACATTGCCTTTCGACCCATCTGGATTTGGAGGCGGACCAAATGGAATGCTTTATGCCACCAGCTTTGATGGCAATATTCATTCTATACATCCCACGACAGGCGCAACAACCGCATTGACTAACACGCCTGGAAGCGGGCCAAGCTATTACTATGACCTCGTAGAGTTGGATGGATCTCTTTTCACCGTTGGTTATACATTCAATGAGTGGTTCGTACACCGTGTTGATATCGATGGAGACGGAAACGTAACGATTGTTCCACTTACGCAAACAGCCCTGACAGACAATCCTTCCCCGTTGCTTGTGCAGGATGGACAGTTGTATGGTTTCAATGGCATTAATGAGCTGGTAGCCATTGATAAAACAAATGGGACAGTATCCTCCGTAAGTAATGTGTCTGAACTGAGTTTTCCAAACGATACAGCTGACTATTTATCTCACTCGACACTTGAAGGAAATGTGCTGACTAACGATATCGGTGCCCAGTCAGTGACATCCATTCTGGATATAAACGGCAATGCTGTGACGGTCACCTCGGGAGGTGTCGATGTTGAGACAGCCCATGGTGTGCTGAATATCCGCTCTAACGGCAGTTACACCTATACCCTGAATAACCAGGCTGAACAGGTTGATAACCTGGCTCAAGGGGAAACAGCCAACGATCGCTTTGTATACACAACAACAAGTGGCAGTGCGACAGCTCAGGCTGTGCTGACAGTGAACATAAACGGTGCAGATGAACTGGTAACTGTTGAAAACACTATTGAAGGAAGCAGTCAGAACAATATTCTCACTGGAACTATTGAAAACGACAGTATTACCGGTGGTAGTGGGGATGACACCTTAACTGGTGGCAGAGGCATCGACTTCTTTGTTTGGGAAGATGGAGATCAGGGAACATCTTCAACACCAGCGGTGGATACCGTAACTGACTTTGCGGTAGGTACTCAGGGTGATGTTCTTGATCTCGCTGATCTTTTGCCGGATGGCGCATCGGGGAATCTTGATCAGTATCTGTCGTTTACAACCACAGATGGCTCAACGACGATTGGCGTGAGTACAACAGCAGGAGGCCCTGTTGTACAGAATATAGTTTTGCAGGATGTCGACCTTGCGGCGAACTACGGAACAACAGACACAACAGCATTAATCAATAATCTGACCAATGACGGCAACCTGATGAGTTGAAGGCAGCAGGTTACATGGAAGGAGCAGCTGGCATGATAAAGGTTGGGGAGATTACAGGAATAGTTTTAGCTGTCACCCCAGACGGTTCCACTCGGGTTTTGGCAAAAGGGAATCTTTTGCAACCGGGAGAAACTGTGCAAACAGCGAATGGCAGTTCGGTTGAATTGTTGAACCCTGATGGGAGTGTCACCAATGTGCCTGCCAATAGCTCTTTAGCTGTTCCTCAACAGGCTGAGAATATTCCAGAAAAGGTTGTTGAGTCTGTGATAAAAGCTGAAGAGCAAAACCCTTCAGCTGGTGAAGAGGCAGAGACTGAGGGGGGAGGAGGGGCAGAGCTTACTCAGAGTTTTGGAACAACCCCGGCGTTCCAAAATAATATTTTGAACTCCCTGGACGGTACATCTACATCATCTGTTCTGCCAGAGCAAGGCAAGCCTCTGTTTTCAAGCTTCAACCTTCCAGAAGAAGGCTATGCTGGCAAAGGACTTGGGTCGGTAACCGGAGCACCTCCTATTGCTCAACCTGTTGCCAATAGCCCGATCGATGTGACTCCACCAGTTACACCACAGCCTTTAGTAAGAGTTGGTGGTACACAGGTTACGACGGCGCTATCTCCTGAGCCGGATCCTATACCTACTCCTGAGCCGGATCCTGTACCTACTCCTGAGCCGGATCCTGTACCTACTCCGGACCCAGATCCTATTCCTAATATTGCAGCAGCGGCAGCATCGGACACAGCCAATATATTGTTTGGTGAATCTCTTGTGCAACAGTCGGGCATTTTATTAAACGATGCCGGTACAGGGCTTACCCTCAGAACTGTGAATGGCGCAACCATTAATGATTCCGGCTCCACTACAATACAGGGTGATTATGGAACCCTGACCATTCAGGATAATGGCTCTTACAGCTATACAGCTGAAGAGGTTGATATACACAGTGATTTGGTTGCCCACTGGAGTTTTGATCAGCCAGCATCAGAAACCGCTGTGCTTGATCAATCTGGTGTGGACAGTGTTTCTGATAATGGTCAGTTGCGTGGTAATGCAGCTATTGTTTCTGGAGGCTTATCCGGAAGTGCGCTCAGGCTGGATGGCATTGGTGATCATGTATCTGTCGGAAATATTCACAGTACGAGAGATGATTATAATTACACTGTGGATAATGGAGAAGTTCTCAATACTGATTTTAATGACTATACCAATCAGGGATGGCAGGCCAGTGGCGCCCATGCTCACCTGGATCCTTCTGGTGGAGGCAGACTAAAAAACTATCAGTCAACCCAAGTATATCGTGATGTTGATACCAGTGATAATACGATTGAGCAGTATGAACTAACATTTACTCTCTATCATAGCAAGAGTCACGGCACAACCAACATATGGTTGTCATGGAATGGAGAAAATGTCGCTCACTTTTCGCAGCCAGCAGGCTCTGGTGTTGTTACAACAACGGAAACAGTCATTCTTCAGGCTTCAGGGGATCCAACAACACAGCTGCGTTTTTCACAGGATATTCGCGCCTTCAGTATCGATAACGTAGTTATTAAAAAAGTACTCCCCGAAGATGCCCCCTTTAACGACTCTGTTGAAGTCGCCCACACCTATGTTGACCCCATTGAATCTAATGGAGGCGATGTTGAGGCTAGAACAATAAGCTTTTCATTCCAGCCTGGTGAAGATAACAGCCTGAGTGATCGGCAGGTTCTTTATACAGAAGGCGGCGGTGACGGTGGTTTTATAATCTATATCCAGAACAACACTCTCTACGCAGGTGCTCATGATGGCGCTAACTGGAGCGGTGAGTATCTCAGTACAGATATTTCTAATTTGGACAGCAGCCAATGGCATAACGTTGCCCTGACACTTGATGGCAGCGCTGGAACTCTTGAAGCATTTTTAAATGGCGATAGTTTCGGTGTATCGAATAGTGCACAAAGCCTGAACGATGCGATCGGTGGTGTTGGAATCGGATCTGCAGGCTCCGTCAATAAATATCATGATGGCGTGCAAGAAGGGTCTTTCACATTTGATGGCATGATTGATGAAGTGCGGGTTTATGATCGTGTATTGAATAACGCTGAAATAAATACGCTGACTAGCGGTACAGACTCACCCGTAGAAACGTTTGACTATGCCATTGAGGATGTTGATGGCGGAACGTCGTCCTCAAGTCTGGCGATTAATCTGAGTTCGTCGCTCAATCTTGCTCCCATAGCTGCAGACGACACTTTATCTGTGATGTCAGACCAGTCGGTGTCCGTTAACAGTGTTTCAAGCCTTGGATTACTTGCAAACGACGCAGACCCGGAAGGCGCTACTTTAAGAGTAACTCAGGTTGATGACACGGCGGTTGATCGTTATGGAACGACCAATATATCCGGTACTTATGGCACGCTGATTATTTCTTCTGATGGCACCTATGCCTACACCCCATTTAACAGCGCAATCAATGGTGGGGTTGAAACTTTCAGTTACTCCGTGAGTGATGGTACAACAACATCGACTGCCAATCTCACAGTGACTGTTATAGAAGACAGTTTTGCCAATGAAGACAGTGTGACAATCACGGAGTCAGCCTTACCTGAAGGCTCTGTTTATGTGCTTGATGATGTTAACGGCAGTGGTGTTTCTCTTAGTGTGGTTAATGCTAATACTGGTGAAACCCACCAGTTAGGTGCTATCTCCGGCTCAAGCAATATGTACGCGATAGCTATGTCTCCGTCGGGAGTACTGTACGGCGCAGACAGCGCCAACCTGTACACGATTGACCCAGCCACTCAGGTTGCGACTGTTGTTGGAGCGCACAGTATTTCAACTGTGACCGGATTAACCTTTGCCCCTGATGGTAGTCTCTATGCCAGCGGTTATGACGGTGGAATTTTTCGGGTGAATACCAGTTCAGGAGCAGGAACAAATATTGGTGATGTATCTGATGCTGGGCAGGAAAATGTATTTGGCGATATCACCTGGCACGATGGGGCTCTCTATACACAGGGGTATGTTTCCTCTCCTCAGGCATACACATTTGTGCGAATTGAGCCCGATGGCAACAGTTCTAATACCATAGCTTTGCCCAATGCTTTTGATGGAGGCTCCCTTCATGCTTTGACATCCGTTGATGGTCAGCTGACAGGTGTGACCTGGAGCACCACGTCACCACTGTTGGTTACTATTGATACTGAAACAGGGTTGATCGATGAACGGGTTCTTTCTACAGGAACCTATGACCCTGAAAATGCAACCAATGCGGAACAGCTTGTAGAAGGTAATGTGCTGAGCAATGACACGGGCGCAACTTCAGTTAACAGCATTGCCCTTCCTGATGGGACGTCCCGGGCTGTGGACAGTTCCGGGGTTACGCTTCAGGGCGTATACGGCACGATCACTATAAGGGGCGATGGAAGGTACATTTACAACATTAATAATAATCTGGATGCGACAAACAATCTCGCGGCAGGAGAGACCGGTAATGATCGCTTTGTTTATACAGCGACAGATTCTGACGGTAATACCAGCCAGAGCATTCTCACGGTTTACGTGAATGGAGCCAATGAAGTTGAGATTGCCGACAATGCTATTTTTACCGATTTTACAGTTGTCGATAGTGTTGATGCGTCCAGTAATAATATTCCTATTGATTTTGCTGTTTCCACCCAGAATGACACTGACCGTATTACCGAAATACGAATAGCAAAACCAGCGGATACGACTTTCGATATTCCATCCGAGTGGACTGATAATGGCACTGTGACAGGCAACACCGCAGGCAGTCCGGAGCTGGTATGGACAACAACACCAGGAATCAGAGCGGGGCTGACAGAGATTGATGCTATGGCAGATGGGTTAACTATTTCAGCGCTGACTGGTCAGCGAATCAATATCTCGGTAACAGTCACGGAATATGACGTGTGGGGTAATGCTTCCAGCGACTGGACTTCTACCTCAGCCATCAGCCTGAATCTTGTGGGTATTGATAACACCCAGACCGGGACATCTGGCACAGATGTTATTAACGGCACAGCAGACAATGATGAAATCATTGCTGGAGCTGGGAGTGATGTGCTCACCGGTGGTGATAGTCAGGATTTCTTTGTTTGGCAGTCTGGCCATGAGGGAACCGAGAATAGCCCAACTGTGGACACTATTACCGATTTCCACACCGGTGTAGCTGGCGATGTACTGGATTTGAGAGACCTTCTGCCAGACAATGCTTCCGGGCATCTGGATGAATTTCTCAGTTTCAGTTTTGAAAGCGGTGATACAACTATCGGAGTCAGTACTAACGCTGGTGGCCCGGTAGTACAGAATATTGTGCTGGATGGTGTAGATCTTTCCTCAACCTATGGAACTACAGATGTAACCCAGCTCACCAACCAATTAACCGATAACGGTAATCTTTTGTCCTGATTTTGAGCCTATAATTCGCTGAAAGAATGGATGAAGAACGTATACGATGATACACCTGTCTAACGCACCTGAAATTGTATTGATCGGGGCTCCCTCCTTATTTGAAATACAGCCAAAAGTGGAAATCGATGAAATCAGTCATCCCGATTTTCAACATAATCTGGATGTATTGATTGCCAGCCAAAGACGATTCAATGGTGTTGGGATTGCCGCTCCCCAGGTTGGTTGGTCAGCCCGAGTCATGACCTTTGGTATTGATAAACAAAACACCCGCTACCCTGATGCGACAGCTTATCCAATTGAATGCTGGATAAACCCAGAGATAACCTGGTTCAGCGAAGACACTGTTTGGACTTGGGAAGGGTGCTTGTCTGTGCCTGACTCCAGAGGTTGGATTGAACGCCCTGCCAGTATTCACCTCAAAGGCTTGAACCGTCATGGTGAGCCAATCGAAAAAGAGATTGATGGATTTATGGCCAGGGTTGTTCAACATGAACAAGACCATTTGGATGGAATACTTTTTCCTTCCCAGGTCAGTTCACCAGAACTAATGATTCCTTTCCCATGCTTTGAACAACAGAAAAACTGGGCTGATGACTGGCCTACTCCGGGAGCTCATGTGACTCGTCCTGGAGGAGTTTCTCCCCATCGCTGATATCCCTTCTAAACTGAGTACCAATAGCAGTCGATAACGTTATGAATGTTATGTCCGCAAATTAAAGATTTTGGGGGCAGGTTTTTCACGCTGCAGTTTAATACGAGGGTCCAGGGATGGGACGCTGCTTTACCGCTGCTAAAGGTATGTTTGGGGGCGTGGTACTTTGTGCCTTCAGCTCGCTTTTTCAGAATGTCAGGGCTGATACCCTTCAGGAAACGATTTCGTATACCATCGAAACCAATCCGGAAGTGCTTATCAGCATGAATCGCTTCCGGGCGTCTGAAGAACTAATTGCTATTGAGCGTGCTGGTTATTTGCCAAAGCTTGGAGTCAGTGGTCGTACCGGCTGGCAGCGTAAACACAGCAAGATTTCTGGCGGAAATTCTAAAACCACAGACCGTATCGGCGAAGCCACTTTCGCTATTCAGCAGATGCTGTTTGATGGATTTCAAACCAGTAATCGCCTTGAGGGAGCCCGAATGGACTCCCAGTCCCGCTCATTAATGATGCACGCCCGGGCTGAAAGTGTGGCTCTTAGCGTGGTGGAGGTTTATCTCAAAGTTATCCGTTCAGAGCAACTGGTGGAGCTGGCTAGAGAGAACCTTGCGGTTCATGATGAGATTTACGACCAGATTCATGCCAGAACAGATAGCGGCCTTTCCCGTAGCTCTGATCTTGAGCAGATTCGCAGCCGCCGGGCCAGAGCTAGCGCCAATCTGGTTACCGCAATTAATACCTTGTCTAATGGTCGCAGTGAATACTTCAGCGTGGTGAACCGTAAACCTACTGGACTGGTTATGCCTGAGCTGGATATTTCTATGCTTCCGGTGACTTTGGATGAGGCCATGGCTATGGCCGGGCAGAATAATCCGGCCATTCAGGCAGCCAGCTTTGATATCAAAACCTATGAATCTCAGGCTAATGCCACTAAGAGCAGTTTCCTTCCTCAGCTGGACTTGGAGGTTGGCCAAACCTGGAGCGATATTCGTTCCGATATTCCCACCGCAGATGGGCGTACAGATACTCTCAGCGCCATGCTGAACTTCTCTTACAATATTTATAACGGAGGTGCAGATCAGGCTCGCCGTAAAGAAGCGGCCTGGAAAGTAGAAGAGGCGCGGGCATCCCGAGAATTAAGCTATCGGAATGTCACCAGGGATTTGCGTCTGGCATGGGATGCTTTTGTTTATATGGATGGGCAGGTGACTTATTTGAAAGAACATATCACTGCCAGCCGTGAAGTCGCCAAGGCTTATCAACAGCAGTTTCGCTTAGGGAAGCGCTCTCTCCTTGATTTGCTGGACACCGAAAATGAACTGTTTCAATCCCAGAGAGAGTTCATTGAAGCCGTTCATGAAGAGCTGTTTTCCCGTTACCGCGTGCTGCAGGGGACAGGGCAGCTTCTGGACAGCGTGAATGTAGATCTTCCAATGATGCTTCAGGCTGAAATGAACTTCAGAGCAACCCTTCCTGGGGATCAATAAGATGAGTGGTATCGTCATCGCCTTTGAGCTGCTGACGATACCAACGCCTTTTCAAGAGCTTATCCTGCGCAGGTTGAGGTAGTTCGGTAAACTGGATCAGCTGTTTTTCAATCATCAGTTCAATCAAGTCATCCAGAACACGAATAAACTGCTTGTCAGAATCTTCTAGAGCCTGAGTTTCACCATTGGGGTTCTGCCGTTGGAGGAACTGGCGGACATCCTCGGCATTTTCGTCAACCCTTTGCCATTGTTCTGAAACCTGTTTCTCGCCTAAAGCTATAAGCGTTCCGGCATCATCCCTGAGTCCGTAAAGCATAATGTCCAACCGTAATCTGAATTCTTACTTTCAGATTAGCAGTCGGATGCTATGCGGTTTATAGACCCGGTACCCAGCCAAGCCAGTAATCAGTTCCACTGGGAGCCATATTCTCCGTTAGCGGAAGGCCAGATAGGAGCGCATTCACCAAATTACGGCCAACAGATATAGGATCATCTTCCGGGCGACCTTCTCCGCGGCCAGATATACTCCAGATGATTTCACCTGTTTTGATATCAATAAGGTTCAGGGACAGATCCATTGTAAAGCGTCCGTCAGCAACCTTTTTATATTCATGCAATGTGCCGGTGATCCCCAGCTTGATACCGTGTTGATTTGCCCATTGCATGGAGTTTTTTAAACGGTGGGCGCTTTCAATAAGAGAATTATTTCCCTGAGTTTCTGTTTCCGGAGGGAGTTCAACTCGCTTTACACCCTTTGCGGCCAGCAGGACTGTCAGCATTCTTTCAATTTGAATGCCCGCTTCTTCAGATTGAAGAGATTGAACAGGAAGAACAGCCCAGCTTTCCTGTGATGGGTAACCATTCCGGTATGGCGAAGTATTACATCCGGCTAAAGCAACCAGAGTCAAAACGAGCAGACAACTGCGCAGAGGATTCATGATCAGCTTCCTGATTAGCCCTGATTTCTATACGTGCGAAGCCATTGCAGGGCAATGATGGTTGTTGCGTTATTTATGTTTCCGTCATCCAGCATGGCCAGAGCATCCACCGCACTGATGACATGAACGCGGATATCTTCATTTTCCGAATCCAGTCCATGTATGCCGCCTGCTTTGGAGCTGTCTGTTATGCCACAGAATAGGTGGATAACCTCATTACAGGCTCCGGGTGAAGGATAATACTGGAATATGGGTTTCAGTTCCGTGATTGTGCAGCCAGACTCTTCAACCGATTCCCGCAGTACAACATCTTCTGGTTTTTCCCCTGGTTCCGCAATGCCGGCCACGATCTCCAGCATCCAGGCAGACTCAGTATCCGCTCCAGCTTCGATCATAGGGCCAACCCGGAACTGCTCTATCAGAACAACATTATCGAGTTTGTCATCGTACAGTAGAACCGCTGCTGCGGGTGTTCTGAGAAATACTTCTCTGGCCACGGTTGGTGTTTCTCCACCACGGAACAGAGTGTGACGAAAATAATAGCGAGCAGCCTGAAAGAACCCGCTATACAGAGGTTCTGTTTTCTCTATATGGAAAGTGAGTTTTTTATCAGAGCTGTTTTCTCGACTCATTATTGCGTCCTGTATGATTTTTTCTCTCTGAGCAGTGATAGCACCGAAGGTGTGACCAGTGAAGAGAGTTCTTGCTCCGGAAAAATGTTGCTTGGGGAGTTTTCAATGAGTTGCCGTACCAGAGTGCTTCGAGCTTTGATATTTTCCTGAGCCGTAAAGATAGGCCACCTTTGCTCAATATCCTGATAGCGATAAAAACGTTCCCATATTTCCTGGCTGGCATTGTCCGGCCCACGAATAAAACTGAATTGGGTGTCCGGGTGTTGTTCGCTAAGACTGTTTAATAGAGTCCAAGTATACACAGGGTGTTCTGGGTTCTGTTTATAAAGATCCTTTTCAATGAGCGATATTTCAATTTCGCAGGAGATACTCTTGATATCTTTACAAAACGCAGAAAGTAATTCTTCCCGAGCCTCAATGGGCAGTGACTGTTTGCTAAATGCATGGGCGGCACTGGGAACCAGAAGGATTGTGTCGAACTCCGACGCTGCCTGCCTGAGAACATCCAGGTGGCCTCTGGTGGGCGGATTAAAAGCTGAGCCGAAGACGCCAGTACGTTGCATGAAAGAGTTGATTACTATGTGATCCAGATGAACGCTTTAGTTTATCTGATTAGGGAAATACGTGGTACAAAACGTCGCCAGAACCTGAGATTTTACGGGTTAATAATGTATGCCCCTGATAGTTGATAGTGTGTTTAAGTAATCGTGACAGTCTGCTTCGTGAATGTACGGATTTCATGATGTTTATGAAAAGTTATCATGGTCATGCTTTTTCATTACTCCCTGACTTTGGTTGTAATAGTGAGCCTGACACCATCTCCTCCCTCTGCTTAGGTGTCAGGCTTTTTTTATCCCCCGATTTAATGACCACTTCTTCTTAAAGCTGCAGGCGTGAAATCCATTGGTTTGAGCCGTGCTTTGAAATTCCAATACGTTCCATCTGTATTCAAGCCATCTATCAGGTAGCCCTGCCCTGTAAAGTCATAAGTAATCTGTATTGGGGCAACCAGAACTGGAATATCCGTTGCTGTAAATGTGTAAGCTTCCTGATACCGGAACAAGTTGTTTTCTTTGTCATACAGGTCTGCCATCAGAATTTGCCAGCTA
Source organism: Parendozoicomonas sp. Alg238-R29 (assembly GCF_947331445.1). Taxonomy (GTDB): domain Bacteria; phylum Pseudomonadota; class Gammaproteobacteria; order Pseudomonadales; family Endozoicomonadaceae; genus Sansalvadorimonas. Next base: position 21,008 of record NZ_CAMZOG010000019.1, read on the forward strand.
TCTTCATCCAGATAAAAACGTCGTTTGGAATATAGGTGACTCATGTTTTTTTTCAGCGTGGCTTCCACGATCCAAACTCCTTGCTGCTCATAGCGTAATGCTGCCGGGTTCAGGCTTTCTGTATGAAGAAGGTTTTCATCAACCTTTAAAGTCGCCAGTTTTTGGTTGTTGTAGGGAACAATCATGATTTGTTTGCCAATGAGTTCCCAGTCGTACTTTTCAGGAGAACCATTGAACATATTCAGGCTGTCTTGGGTCAGCAGACCATAGGAATGATCAACAACAAAGTCATAGGCTAAAACAGACATACGTTTAACGCTGCGAGGGCCGGGGAAGTATTGCCAGAATGCAGGTTTATTCTGATCTTGGTTGATTGTTTCTTTAGTCAGGTAAAGAGTCTGTGCATCTTTGACCGGTTCGATAACTTTGCTGCGATTTATCAGCAGAACATTGCTGAATGATTCATGGTCTTCTTGAGGTTGACCGTAGATATAAAGGGTTTGCCAGTCTGTTGTGTAGGTGCTGTGAGTACCGTTGGGGAAAACATTAATGCGGTGGGATTTCCCGGAAATGGCATCTCCCCTATAACGCAGAAGATGGTTCCAGATTGCTTCTAGCCCTGTGGCTGGTGAGCGAAACGGACTTCCCGGCAAACAATGGCTGATACTGTTTCCGCTATTTTCCAACTGGCAGTTTTGCTGCCTCATATTGGCAGCAATATGTTCAGGAACAACGGCCGTTTGGTGGCTGGGGTATATAACCATTTCATAGTTAGAAGAATGGTCGAGCAGATGTTTTGCGCCTTCACTAAGAAGTGCGCTGTATTCGCTCAGGTTTGATTTTGTAATTGTGAAAAGTGGTTGCTCGTCCTGAGCTGGAATTGATTCTGCAGACCCGAGTGTAGCATTCTCACTTGCTTGAAGCAGGCAGGATGTTGTGAGCAGGCAACTTATGAATAAACGTTTTGATAATTGAGTGAATAACACGTGTCTGCCTTGCTTATTGCTGTTATTGGCAGACAGTTTTAGACCACAAAACAAAAAACGCCCGACTTTCGTCGAGCGTTTTTATATAAGAACAGTGACAGCAACTCAGATCTTTTCAAACAACAGATCCCAAACACCATGTCCAAGTCGTTCACCTCGTTTTTCAAACTTGGTGATCGGGCGGTAATCCGGGCGTGGAGAATAGTTCTCCTCACCAGCCTGGTTCTTCCAGCCTTCAGAAGCGGTCATGACTTCCATCATTTGTTCTGCGTAGTTCTCCCAGTCTGTCGCGAGATGCAGAACACCACCGGTTTTGAGTTTGGGCAGCAGGGAAGCAACAAATGCTGGCTGGATCAGGCGACGCTTGTTGTGGCGCTTCTTATGCCACGGGTCCGGGAAGTAAACCTGCAGGCGGTCGACGCTGTTATCTGGAATACACTTGGCAAGGACTTCAACTGCATCATCGCAGTAAGCACGCAGGTTGTTCAAACCGGCTTTGTCTGCTTCATTCATCAGGCTGCCAACGCCAGGACGGTGAACTTCAATGCCGATAAAGTTCTTGTCCTGTTCATTCTGGGCCATATCTACAAGAGAAAGCCCCATACCAAAGCCAATCTCAAGTACCAGCGGAGCTTTGCGGCCGAAAACAGCATCCAGGTTAATACGGCCGTCTTCCAGCTTTAACCCTTGCTTGGGGAAAATAACATCCCAGCCTTTCTGCTGGCCTGTTGTCATCCGACCAGCTCGGAGCACAAAGCTTTTGATCTTGCGCTGGTGAGGGGTATCACTCTTCTGCTGATCGTTTGCAGAGATGTTAGTTTCAGTCATGGGGGAGATAAGTCGTCGCTAAAAAGTATCTTGCTGGGGCGCGCATTATACGGAGATAGCCAGCCTGTACCAGATACCTGGGTTATTACTCGTTGCTATGGATTTTAAATCCATAGCAAAAGAGTGCAAACCAGCCCAGCAGGAAAGCGACACCACCAAAAGGTGTAACTATACCAAGCTTTCGGATACCGGTAAGAGCCAGAATATAGAGGCTGCCAGAGAAAAGAACGATCCCAATACTGAAAAAGCGCCCGGCAAATAATAGGCTACGATCTGGAGAGTTAAGCGCCAGTACCGCCACCAGGCCAAGAGCAGCAGTGTGAAACATCTGATAGTTCACTGCTTTATTCCAGATACTCTGCTGATAGGGAGAAAATATATCCCCCAGTGCATGGGCACCAAAGGCACCCAGTGCAACAACCAGAAATCCGGACAAAGCGGTTACTATCAGAAAAAAACGTGGCATTAAATATTCTCAGCGGCCATTGCTAATCCGCGCTGGAAGTAACCGGAACTGAGCTCATGTTCTCCCAGTTGTGCGAGTAACATGCCCAGTTCGTTATAGGTTTCCACACTGTGATGTAGTTTCAGGCTGGTTTCCAGATATTCCTTTGCTTTACCCCATAACTGCCTGCGGGCACAGATTCGACCCAGAGCGAGTAACAGCTCTGCATCATTAGGACGCTCGGCCAGAAGTTTTTCTGCAGCCAGAAGCTGGCGGCTGGAATCTGTACACTCAATACGGCCATAAACGCGAATAAGTAGTGTGCTGTAAAGCGAGGGTAACTGCCGACGAATAAAAGCTTCAGCCTGTTCTTGAGCATTCAACTGAAACAGGCACCGTGCATACCTGTAAACAAGATCTGTGTTGCGACGCTGAGCTTTGGTAAGGGATTGCCAGACTTCATCAGCCGGTTTTGTTTTTTCGCTCTCCGGCAGGTTGCGGCCTTTGTTGCGCGCCTGATCAAACAGTTCCCGGTAAATGTTCTGTTCCAGCTCTTCAAGAACCTTAATGCTGAAGACTTTGTGCTTGTGCAGCGTTGGCAGAAGCTTCGCCAGAGCGTGCCAGTCTCCGAGGTGTACATAGGTCTGCTTAAGAAGTTTCAGCAGATAGGGGTGCTTGGGAGATTTCTTGTGCAAAGACTTCAGAGTAGCCAATGCCTGTTCATACTGTTTTTGAGAAATCTGGGCTTCTGCCTGAGTAATCCCTATCGCCATATAAGCGGCAGGAGCTGCTTCATCCGCTTTGCGAAGAAACTCTTTGCAGGCTTCCATATCATTATTGGCACTGGCCGCTCTTGCAGCTACCAAGTAGTTCAATAAGGGAAATGAACCGGATTTGCCAGCCAGAGAAAGGTGGCGTTGAGCAGCTTTCCAATGACCGTTTGCAAATTCAATCAGCCCCTTATTAGACAGCCTTTGAGAGCGACGACGACGGGCTTTGGCTGTCATGGGAACAATTGCGCCGGCGCTGCTGCTGATTCCCTTTACCAGAGATGCGGTGAACTTAACTGCGACCAGAATCAGTGCCAAAGCCAGAATTGTTGCCCACAGGCTGCTTTCCAGCGTGTAGCCATTGTAGGCAACCAGAACGTAGCCATTGTCTAAAAAGAAATAACGAACTGTTAAAAAGCATCCTGCAATCAAAAGCAGGAGGAGCAGGGATTTCAGGATGATCTTTCTCATGACCTGTCCCCGGCAGTTTCTTTGCTTACCGATTCAACTGGAAGGCGCTGATCAGCTTTCTCATCGATATAGGTTTTCAGCGCAATCAGCGAGCGGCTGATTTCAGGAATTTGTTGTTCAACGGGGGTTCCGGCCAGGCGAGTCAAAGCCTCATCAAGTGCTTTCATCTCGACACTTTCATTAAGAAACCACTCATCCAGCCAGCTTTTTGTTTTTGCCAGGCTGGCCTGATACACGACTGTACGCCCCTGCAGCAAAGCAACTTGTGCCTGTTCCAGCATCAGGCGAAGGTTCTGGCGCAGATAAACTTCCTGCTCTGGTGCTAGCAGTGGAGCAACTTTCTGATTGTTATCCCGCAGGCGGAACTGGGTCGCAAAGGTCGCACCAATATCTTTGGCAGCGGCAAATCCGGTATCAAACCACCCGGTCAGGGTATAAGTTATCTTCTGCTTCAAAGTGGCATCAGCAGGAAGGGATTCCTGAGTTTGTGCTGGAGACTCTGTGCTACTTTCCGTATTTATAGCTGTATCAATAACTGGAATGTCGGAAGCGAGAGGAAGAACATCAATGCGGTTTGCCAGAGCGTTGAGTTCCATCCAACTGGCGCTGATATCAATATTGGGAGTCGCGCGCAAAGCGGCTAAATCTTCAGCGAGAGCCTGACGAACAGTAAACAGACCATATTCGTCTACGGCGACCAAAAGTTCATCGGCTTGGCTAAGCAGGGTTTTGGCGCTCCTGATGTCGTGCATTGTCAGCAGACGCTGGTTAGCAAGCCGCATCAGGTATTCAGCTTCTGCCAGCTTCCAGTCGCTGCGGTCAGCTCCTTGCAGACGATTGAAGCGACGATCAAGATTGTCTATGCGTACAACAAGACGATCAGACTGGCCGGATACACTCTTCACATCTTCCTGAACAGCAGAACGGGTTTTATCCATCACCTGCTGCACAGTGCGGGAATTCTGGCTGAGCTGTTGATCAACCCAGTTCTGACCTGCCAGCGTGTCATTGGAAAGCAGTGGCCAGATGTTTTTGTAACCGTACCAGCCTGCACTACCAATTACGGCAATCAGAACCAAAGACAGAAAGGTAGAGAACACGGCCAGTTTGCTGACATAAGCGTTCTGCTGCTTGATCTTTCTGGTCACCGCTTTAGGTGTTTTCTCAGCCTTGGCATCCGTTGGGGCTGGAGTCTTCTCTTGTGGCATATTGTCGTTCACCCTGACCTGCTCACTTATCGGTTCGTGTGGTGCATTTCTGCAATATCGTATCAATATACGAGCTGTAATAAAGCCTCGGCAATGTCCTGATCGCCTGCTCCCTGACTTACAACAACCCTTTTAAAGCCTAATGCCTCTGCTTTTTCCGCAACCCGCTGGCTAGGAATAATAAGAGGGAGGTTTTTCAGGTCGTCCGGACAGCAAGTGTGAAGATTGCTGACAATTTGACCGCTGGTGGCGACGATAGCATTTATGTCTGCACTTGCCACTGTCGTTTCAATTTCACCCTGCTGGTAATCAGGGCATTGACGGCGATAAAGATCTAAGGAAACAACCTCCGCTCCTCTGCGTGAAAGTTCGTTTCTTAATAGCTCTCTGCCCCCTTCTCCTTTCAACAGAAGAATTTTTTCGCCTGTTACCTGATTCAGCTCCGGCAGTGCCAGCATGGCTTCACTGGTGAATTCTGAATGAGGAGTCAGTGGTTGGATGCCGTGGGACTTCAAGGCTTGAGCGGTTCCCAGACCGGGGGTAACCCATTGTGTCTGAGGCGAGAATTCTGGCAGAGTACGCAGCGCAATGTCTACGGATGGAACACTAATGGCGATGATTTTACTGAACTGCGCCAGGTTATCTGGCTGAGAGGTAAGTGTAAGCGGGGTGATGGCAACCATGGGCAAAACAGTTGTTCTCGCACCTTTGGCTTGAAGAAAAGCTGCCAGCCTGCCAGCCTGAGGCTGGGGGCGGGTAATCAGTACCCGCAACCCTTCCAGAGCTAAGCTCATGATTCTTTTGGAGTACTGGCGTTGGCGGCTGTTGAGTGAGGCAATGCCGCAAGAATCTCCCCAGCGCCCTGCTCCAGCAAATGTTCGGCTGCACTTGTGCCAGCTTGTTCGTAATCTTCCGCTGTAACAGTGATCTCAGTTCGAAGAATTTCACTGGCGTCGGGCTGGCCAACCAGGCCTCGCAGGAATAGCTTGTCGCCTTGAAGTTCAGCAAAACTGGCTATTGGAACCTGACAGCCACCGTTAAGGGTGCGGTTCATCGCTCTTTCGGCCAGAACACATTTAGCTGTTTTTTCGTGATGGAGCGGCTTAATCAAATCAATAATGGCTTGATCGTTTGTACGGCATTCAATGCCCACAGCTCCCTGGCCACCTGCAGGAAGGGAAAGCTCGGTTTCCAGATAGTGGGTGATTCTGTCTTCAAACTCCAGGCGAATCAGGCCGGCGGCGGCAAGAATAATGGCGTCGTACTCGCCAGCATCCAGTTTGGCCAGGCGGGTATTTACATTGCCACGCAGGAAATTAATGGTCAGATCAGGGCGCTTGGCCAGAATCTGGCATTGGCGACGCAAGCTGGAGGTTCCAACAATTGCTCCTTGTGGGAGTTCATCTAACGACTTGTAAGTGTTGGAAACGAAAGCATCCCGGGGGTCTTCACGCTCACAAATTACGGGAAGGCCCAGCCCTTCCGGAAAGGCCATAGGAACATCTTTCATTGAGTGAACAGCAATATCAGCGCGACCTTCGAGCAGGGCGTGTTCCAGCTCTTTTACGAATAAACCTTTTCCGCCAATCTTTGCTAATGGGGCATCAAGCAATTTATCGCCGCGACTGACCATGGTAACCAGTTCAACGGCCAATTCTGGATGCAGGGCTTCCAGACGGCTTTTCACATGCTCTGCCTGCCAGAGAGCCAGAGCACTTTTCCGGGTGGCGATTCTCAGGGTTTGTACTGGTTTTACAGCTTGCGCCTGTACAGACATTATTCTGGGCACTCATATCAGTGTTTCTATCGAGCGCCCAATCATACCTGTTTTTAGAGTTGGAGGCTTATATAAGAGTTTTACTTGGTATCTGGTTTTTTTTCGTTTGGTTGATGTGGAAAGCCGCCTGAAAAACTAACACTTGGGTTCCTGCGATGACGTATCACCTGGTGTGGAGGCAGAGTTTGAATCGGCTCTGTTGTGAGGCTGGTATGCGAAGAAGAATTATAGCTGGTAAACCTTTTTGCTGAAGATGAGGGGTATGGTGGTTGGAATGAAGCGCCGGTAGTTGTAACGAGTGACAGGTCTGTATTTGTTCTTTGTACAGTATAGAACGGTAGCACGGGGACTCCCCCCATCTCGTGGACTGTTCTCTTCACTTTTGTTGCGGCGGCATTTGCCGGAGGAACGAGTTGTTCCTCTCGCCCTTCAGGGATATCCCAAACAGTTTTCGATGCAAAGGCTCCCTCAGGCATACATACATACTCGAACCCCAAGAATCTGGCAGAAAACGGACTTTCACTTTGTAGCAGTACGCTAACCTTGTTGATTCGGGCGCCAACCATATCATTGATCATTGCTACGGCGTGTAGCCTTTCTTTGAATGGTTTAATTAAATTCTGAAGCTTTTGGTAAGTCAGGCTGTTAGCAGTCTGGTCGGCTTCATTGGTAATGATCTCAACTATTTCACTGAGGCGTAGTTCCTGTAACGCAAGCTTGTCCGGATCGACTTCCGTGTCTGCGTTAGCTGTCCCATGCTGGAGCTGACTAAGAGTTGATGCCCCGGAGCCTTTGTATGATGCGTGACCTCTGTTCCTCAGCGGGCGTAACTTTTCATCCCAAAAGAGAAAGAATGTGTAATCCTTAGTCGTAAAGTTTCTTTTTTGAAGGAAGTCCCACGGAGGAGTCACAGGTGAAGTTTCAATAAGGAGTCCTGATTTGTTAGAGGCTTCATCTCTATCAAACAGAGTGAGTTTTCGAATGTTGAGAGGTTTGCTTTGAAAATCTTCAGTTTTTTCGCTTTCTGATTGTCTGGGTGGAGTGAAAGATAACAGTACCGCCTCATCAGGCTTAGCTGTGTCACTCGTGGAGAAGCCTGAGTCTATGGAAACTTCTCCCATAAAAGTCAGATTTACAGTATCGGTTTTCTCCTGTAATTGAACCTTTATTTGCTCTTGCACTTTCTCCGCTTCCTCTGAGGTTATGGTTTGAGGGGAGCTAGGATTGAGAGAATGCTTTGGAGTGCGGCTCCTTTTTTTTTCTCTTGAAGAACCCGTAATTGAAGTTGTGAGTGTTGCAGTGGCTTCAAGCTTTTCTGATAACTCTTTTGATAGGGCTAATACTTCTGTGCTGGTTGTTGGAGTAGTAATCAAAAAGCGCTGAACAAGAACCCTCGTAGCATGTGCCGGGGCAGTGAGTGAAATTGTGAAGGTAACGAGAAAACATGTCAGAAGCGGGTGCCTTCTCGAAACAGATACGACAGCCATAAACCATCACTCAACAGAAACTGTCTGCTATATATAGCTTATGGCTGTCGTTTGGGTGGATTTCAGCTGTTATCCAGCTCAACCGCGTCATATAAGCGTTCAAGGAAGTCAGGAATCGCTGCTACGACACGGTTCCAGCTGGGGATAAATGGCTTCTCCATTGGACGTTCAAGAAATTGCGTGCCTGCTTCCATGATATTTTTGGCAAACAGTTCCACGGCCTGTTCTTCATTGTGGCGATCTACCCGTAAACCGTTCATAACCCCATCGTTGTAATAGGATTCGATGAAATCCAGAGCTTGCCGGTAATACGTTGCCTTGATGGTGCGGAAGGTTTCCTGATTAAATTGCACGCCTGTTGTCGCCAGCTTTCGGAAAATAGCCTTGATAATGTCGTTGCTCATTTTCGACAAGCCAGCCGCCGGGTCCTCCTTGGAAAGAGGTTGATGTTTGTGATCGTAAGTATCGGCAATATCGACCTGACAGAGACGGCGGGTTGAGTAGTTGCGCATCACTTCTGTGAGCACACCAATCTCCAACCCCCAGTCGCTGGGGATGCGAATGTCGTTGAACACATGGGCACGCATGGAAAACTCTCCCGCCAGCGGATAACGGAAGCTATCGAGATATTCCAAATAATCATGGTGACCGAAAATTGTTTTCAGTGAGCGCAGTAATGGTGTCACCAGTAACCGGCTCACACGACCATTCATATTCTGGCCTGCTACTCGTGCGTAATAGCCTTTGCAGAAGGTGTAATTAAATGCTGGGTTGGCTACCGGATAAAACAAGCGAGCCAGCATCTCACGGTTATAAGTCACTATGTCGCAGTCGTGCAGTGCGACAGCTTCGGCGCGAGCTGAAGCCAGAATATAACCGTAGCAGTACCATACATTTCGGCCTTTGCCGGGTTCCATAGGGGCAAGGCCTTCTTTCTGCAGCTGCTTGTCCAGCTCTCTGAGGTTTGGCCCATCATTCCAGAGAATGCGGTGGTTCTGTGGCAATCGGCCAAAGAATTCCTTGGCGTGGTTAAACTGCTCCTGATCAGCTCTGTCCAAACCAATAACGATCTCGGTCAGGTAGGGAACCTCGCAGAGCTCGGTAATAATATTATCCAGTGCTGGCCTCTGGAGCTCTGAGTAAAGAGATGGGAGTACAAGAGACATGGGGCGCAAGCGGGAAAAGGTGAGTAGGTCCTGCTCCAGTTCCTGAAGACTTCGCGTGCGCAGGTTATGCAGGTTGGTGATAACACCGTTCTGATAAAAGTCGCCCATTGTGTGCCCCGTATTGTTGGTCTCAGGCTGATGTTCTGTTTAGTGTTCAGCGCATAGATGATAAAACCGTGAACAGCATAGTTGTTAACGTCAGTTGTTAAAGTCAGTTGTAAAAGCCACTGACTGTTGCTGTTTCTATTTCTATACAAGGGAATAAAGCAAAAGCCAGGCCAGTGACTTCAAGAAGGGCAGTTTCAGAGAAAGGCTTTTATCAGTTTGATTATTTCTATGTTCCAGCCGACCGGTCCGGGTGCATCAGTTATTTTCAGATTTTTAATATGGCCACATTTTGGTGCGTGGCCATGATCAGAGCTAATCAGAACGGGATAATCAACAGCTTCAAGCATTGGCAGGTCATTCGCGCCATCTCCCAACCCAATAGTGATGAACTGGGTATCAGGAAATTCTCCCCGAAAGTGGTCGGTCAGCCATTTCACGGCAAGGCCTTTATCTCCACTACTGGAAACGTGATGAAATCGCCCCCCTTGAGTGAGGTGTAAATTTCGAGCTGTTAACAGCCGCTGAAACAGTTCGAGATTTTCATCAGAGTCGCTCCAGATGAGTGGTTCGCTACAATCCCGTTCTTTGGCTCTTTCGGATTCTTCCAGGTCAAGGCCTGTACAGGCGGAAACTTCGTTGACTGTCATATCGCCAAAACCAGTGAATTCAAACCCATACTCCGAGCGAATATTGCACAGAGCTTGTCTGACTTGAGAGTAGAAACTCCCAAATATTGTGGTGTGGCATGTTTCGTTGGAGCCAACCCCAGAAAAATAATGATCAGGAATAGAGAGACAGCTGCCGTTTTCTGTAGCGAAAGGATCGGAGTTGCCGAGTTGTTCTCTGAGATGAGCGGCTTCAGCTCTGGTTTTACTGGTGTTAAATATCAGGGGGATGCGATGCTCTTTCAGCAGCGCAAGAGCCTCACCGGCAGGAGCTGTGGTGTAGCTGTCATGATCAAGCAGAGTGCCATCAAGGTCGGTAAAAACAAGCAGCTTAGTGTCGTTCATTGTTGTTCTGATCACCTGCTTATCGTGTGGCTACCTTTCTGATCGTCGGTTTTTTTCAGAGGAAAAACAAGGGCTGAATTTTAGCTGAGGAATTCAGAGAGAAAAGTTTGATAGGTTGCTGCAAGTAACTGTAAGGCCTGTTTTGCAGTAGACCTGCTTCGGACGAGAAGAAACATAACAGACCCAATATTACATAAAATACTTGACCGAAACAGTCTTTTTCTTTGCAGGGATCGCTTGTAGTTTAGTAGGTGTTCCTACCTACTTTGCATCATGGGTGCGAAAAAAAAGATATGTCTTGCCATGTTGAAAAAGGAGATAAGAAAGCACGCTTGGGTGGCACAAGAGTGAACACACATCGGGAAAACCTTCACAGTTATGTAAAGTACTTAGAAAGTATTCTCGATAGCCGTCTACTTTAAGAAAACGACAATAGATGGGTGGTTGTATGTCCTTGTTTCAGCATTATCAGAACCGTTTTGACTCTACGCAGCAGGAAGAAATGAGCCTGCAGGAGTATCTGGATTTATGTAAAGAAGATCCGGGTGCCTATGCCAACGCCGCTGAGCGTATGTTGATGGCAATTGGTGAACCTGAGATGGTCGATACTTCCAGAGACCCGCGGCTGAGTCGTATCTTCTCCAACAAAATTATCAAACGTTATCCAACCTTTGATGAGTTCTATGGCATGGAAGAAGCAATCGAACAGATTGTCTCCTATTTCCGTCATGCATCTCAGGGTTTGGAAGAGAAAAAGCAGATTTTGTATCTTCTGGGCCCAGTCGGTGGGGGTAAGTCTTCTCTGGCGGAGCGCTTGAAAGCCCTTGTCCAGCAAGTCCCTTTTTATGCCATTAAAGGTTCCCCCGTATTTGAGTCCCCACTGGGCTTATTTGATGACACTGAAGACGGTGTCATTCTCAATGAAGAATATAATATTCCGCGCAGATACCTGCGGCATATCATGTCACCATGGGCCGTGAAACGGCTTCATGAGTATGGTGGTGATATTTCTCAATTCCGCGTTGTAAAGCTCTATCCGAGCATTCTCAATCAGATTGCAGTAGCCAAAACGGAGCCGGGCGATGAAAACAACCAAGATATCTCAAGTCTTGTTGGTAAGGTCGATATCCGACAGCTGGAAGAATTTTCTCAAGACGATCCAGACGCTTACAGCTTCTCAGGAGCCTTGTGTCGTGCCAATCAGGGCGTCATGGAATTCGTCGAAATGTTCAAGGCCCCGGTCAAGGTATTACACCCGTTACTGACAGCTACTCAGGAAGGTAACTACAACAGTACTGAAGGCCTTGGTGCGATTCCGTTTGAAGGTGTGTTGCTGGCCCACTCCAATGAATCTGAGTGGCAGACATTCCGTAACAATAAGACCAATGAAGCCTTTATCGACCGTGTAAACATTGTGAAGGTGCCTTACTGCACCCGAATCAGTGAAGAAGTTCATATTTACGAGAAACTGCTGGAGCACAGTTCTCTGAAGCAAGCGCCTTGCGCACCAGATACCCTGAAGATGCTGGCGCAGTTCACCACTCTGTCACGTATCAAAGAACCAGAAAACTCCAATTCTTACTCCAAGATGCGGATATACGACGGTGAGAACCTGAAAGATACCGATCCACATGCCAAGTCTTTGCAAGAATACAAAGATGCAGCCGGTGTTGATGAAGGTATGGAAGGTCTCTCTACCCGTTTTGCCTTTAAAACCTTGTCTAAGGTATTTAACTTCGATCCATCGGAAGTAGCGGCCAACCCTGTTCATCTGTTGTATGTACTGGAGCGTGAAATCGAGCAACAGCAGTTCCCACAGGATACTCATGATCGTTACATGCGTTACATCAAAGAGTATCTGGCACCCAAATACGTGGAGTTCCTGGGGAAAGAGATTCAGACCGCTTACCTGGAGTCCTACTCCGAGTATGGCCAGAACATCTTTGATCGGTATATTACCTATGCCGACTTCTGGATTCAGGATCAGGAGTTCCGCGATCCTGATACTGGCCACATTCTCGACCGCAGCACTCTGAACGATGAGCTGGAGAAAATTGAGAAGCCTGCCGGTATTGCTAATCCGAAAGATTTCCGTAACGAAGTTGTGAACTTTGTCCTGCGTACCCGAGCCAACCTTGAGGGTAGAAACCCAAGCTGGTTGAGCTACGAGAAGATGCGGGCGGTGATTGAGAAGAAAATGTTCTCTAACACCGAAGATCTGCTGCCGGTTATCAGCTTCAATACCAAGTCCAGCCAGGATGAGCAGAAGAAGCACCACGACTTTGTGGAGCGGATGATGAAGCACGGTTATACCGAGAAGCAGGTTCGATTGTTGTGCGAATGGTATATCCGGGTTCGTAAGTCACAGTAAGCGTAACAGTGATGTGTAACGCAGCAGAGCAGGTTACAACCTGCTCTGCCGCTGTTAGAAAAACTAGCAGAGCACAAAGCTGGAGGCGTTTATGAGCAGCATAATCATAGACCGCCGTCGTAACAGTAAAGGGAAAAGCACGGTGAATCGCGAGCGCTTTATGCGCCGCTACCGTCAGCAGATCCGCAAGGCTGTGAACGACGCGGTCAACAACAGGAGTATCACCGATACTGACAGCGGTGAGGAAATCTCCATTTCTCGGAAAAGTCTTTCTGAACCTTTCTTTCATCACGGTGAAGGTGGGGATCGAGATCAGACTCACCCGGGAAACAAAGAGTTTGTGACAGGAGACCGGTTCCCCAAGCCCAAAGGAGGGGGGAAAGGCTCTGGGTCAGGTAGCGGCGATGCCTCTGACGGTGGAGAAGGGGTTGATGACTTTGTTTTCCAGATAAACCGGGATGAATTTCTGGAATATTTATTTGATGATCTGGCGCTGCCAAATATGGTGCGCAAAGAACTGAAAGAATCCAATGAATTCGCTTTCCGTCGTGGTGGTTACACCAGTGCTGGCGCGCCAGACAGGCTGAACGTTATTCGTTCACTGCGTGGTGCCCATGCCAGGCGTATTGCTCTTTCTGGGAAAGATCGTAAGGAAATTCGTGCGCTTAAACGCGAGTTACGTGAGATGGAAGTAAGCCCCGATGATACTGATCATTCACGGGCGGAAGAGATCAAACTTCGTATCAAGGAGCTGAATGAGAAAATCAAACGGCTGCCGTTTATTGATGATTTCGATCTCAAATTCAACAATTTGATTAAAGTACCGCTGCCATCCAGCAGTGCGGTGATGTTTTGTGTAATGGATGTGTCCGGCTCCATGACCCGTGACATAAAGGATATGGCCAAACGTTTCTTCTTCTTGCTGTATATGTTCCTGCAAAGGAATTACAAGAAGGTAGAAATCGTATTCATTCGCCACCATGCAGAAGCGAAAGAATGTGATGAGCACGACTTCTTCTACGCCCGGGAGACCGGTGGCACGGTGGTGTCTTCAGCGCTTACGCTGACCGACGAAATTATCAAGGAACGCTACAAGCCAAACGAGTACAACATTTACGTTGCACAAGCTTCGGATGGAGACAACTGGGAAGCGGATTCACCCAAGTGTTCCAAGGTTATTTCTGAAAACCTGATGCCGTTCCTGTCTTACTACGCCTATGTAGAGATTACAGATCGTCATCACCAGAACCTCTGGCACGAGTATAAAAAACTGGAAAAAGAGCACCCTGAATATTTTGCCATGGCCCACATAAAAGGTCCGGCAGATATCTTTCCAGTATTCCGGGAACTGTTTGAGAAGAAGGAGGCAGCGGTATGACCGAGTCATCAAGTGCCCCCCTGTTTACCGGGTCGGAGTGGAGCTTCGAGCTGGTGGAAACCGTCGACAGTGAAATTGCCAAGATTGCTGAAGAATTTGGTCTGGATACCTACCCTAACCAGATTGAGGTGATCAGTTCTGAGCAGATGCTGGATGCGTACGCTTCGGTGGGCATGCCGCTGATGTATAATCACTGGACTTTTGGTAAACATTTTCTGTCCAACCAGAACAGTTATCAGCGTGGGCAGATGGGGCTGGCCTACGAGATAGTGATTAACTCCAACCCCTGTATCTCTTACCTGATGGAAGAGAATTCCATGACTATGCAGACGCTGGTAATTGCTCACGCCTGTTATGGTCATAACTCTTTCTTCAAGGGAAACTATCTGTTCAAAGCCTGGACAGATGCAGATTCCATTATCGACTACCTGCTGTTTGCCAAAAACTATATCTCCAAGTGCGAAGAAAAGTACGGCATTGATGCGGTAGAAGAAGTGCTGGATGCCGCCCATGCGCTGCAAAGCCAGGGTGTGAACCGGTATAAACGTCCGGTGCCGCTTTCAGCTGATGAGGAAAAGCACCGTCAGAAAGACCGTGAGGAGTATATACAACGTACGCTGAACGATTTATGGACAACAATTCCTCTGAAATTCCGCAAAGAAGAGAAAGTAGAAGAGCGCTTTCCGAAAGACCCCGAGGAGAACATTCTCTACTTTATCGAGAAGCATGCGCCTCTGCTGGAAACTTGGCAGCGTGAGCTAATCCGCATCGTGCGGAAGATGGCTCAGTATTTCTATCCGCAGAAGCAAACCAAGGTGATGAACGAGGGCTGGGCAACCTTCTGGCATTACACGCTGATGAATGAACTGCACGAGAGGGGCAAGATTACCGACGGCACTATGCTGGAATTCCTGCAGTCTCATACCAACGTTGTGTTCCAGCCAGAGTTTGATGATCCCCGTTACAGTGGCATCAATCCTTATACTCTGGGCTTTAATATCTTCACGGATATTAAGCGTATCTGTCTTGATCCTACTGATGAAGACAAGCGCTGGTTCCCTGAGTTTGCTGGCAATGAGAACTGGGTGGAAGTGTTGGATTACGCCATGCGTAACTTCAAGGATGAGAGTTTCATTCTGCAATACCTGTCGCCCAAGGTGATGCGGAATATGCGGTTTTTCACCATCAATACCAAGGAAGAGAACCCTTATCTGGAAGTGGGGGCTATCCACAATGATGAGGGCTTCCGACAACTTCGCCAGAATCTGGCTGCTCAGTATAACCTGGGCAATCTGGAGCCAAACATACAGGTGTACAGTGTGGATACCAAAGGTGACCGGTCAATGACCCTACGTCATTACAGGCATAACCGCTGCCCTCTGGATGATGCGAGTACGAGTGAAATTCTGGGGCATATCCAGAATCTCTGGGGTTTTGATGTAAAACTGGAATCGGTTGATGGTGAGAACATCATCGCAACCTACCCACCACCCACAAAGGGTGGAGATAACAAGGCTGCATAACAGTCGTGATTTTCTCTCTTGTGTTTGCCGGGCTTTATGCCCGGCCTTTTGTTCTCTGGTTTAAGATGATTTCTAGCGACTGAGGTTCTGAAGCAATCTGCGAACAGACGACACATGGCGGCGGCTAACCGTCATTGGATTTTCCTTGCCCTTGATCTGGAGCTCGTAAAAACCTTGTTCGTTGCGATTAAAACTTTCAATAGCGTTATGGGCTACAAGTGCATTTCTGTGAATGCGCACAAAGTTATCCCCTAGGCGATCCTGAAGACTTTTGAGAGGTTCATCGATGAGAACTTCACCCTTACTGTAAAGGACAGTGACGTACTTATGATCGGCATGAAATAGAGAAATGTCGTTTATCGGAATCAGCTCAATACCTTTACGTGTTCGTGCGGAAATATGGGAATCTTGAGTTGACGGACGCTCTTCACTCTCCTCACTCTGTTTTGCGCTGAGCGCAGATAACTGAGATCGGGTCAGGCGCTGCGCTCTATTAAGGGCATCTTCCAACTGGGTTTGTCTAACGGGTTTGAGCAGGTAGTCCACCGCTTGTGCCTTAAAGGCTTCGAGTGCATGGTCATTGTAGGCGGTGCAGAAAATAACCGATGGTGGCGTGTCCATTGTGGAAATTTGCTGAGCGCAGTTGAGGCCGTCCATCCCTGGCATTCTGATATCAAGAAGCACGATATCAGGTGAATACTGGTGGATAAGCTCAAGAGCTTGTTTGCCATCTCCCGCCTCTTCTTCGATTGGTGTGACACCCTCTATCCGATCCAGCATGGCGTGCATGCGTTCACGGGCGAGGGGTTCATCATCACAAATCAGCACCTTCATATTGTTGTGTGTGCTCATATGTTGCTGTTAATTCTTTTGTACAGTAGAGCTGTTGTTCACTGGGCAGTAGAGTTTTGTTTCAAACCAGTTCCGATTGTCACCTTGAAAGACCCTTGTTTGCAAACCAGATTCCTCTCCGTAGAGTGCTTGTAGCCTGTCAGAGATGTTTTTGAGGGCGATCTTATTGCCAGACGTAGAGTTATCCATAGCTGATTCGGGAAGTGTATTGTGTACGGTTAAAGTTATGATCTGTTTCTCAATACGGATGGTGATGTGAACTTCACCACCTCGAGGATCGGGCTGAATGCCATGGTAAACAGCATTCTCTAATATGGGTTGCAGGCAGAGCCTTGGGATTAAAATATCCTGATCGCACACATCAGTATCCCATTGAATACTAAGCCTGTCACCGAAGCGTAATGACTCGATATGGAGGTATTGTTCAGCCAAAACCACTTCCTCCATAACAGAGTTCATGATGGTGGCCTTGTCGAGGCTGGCTCGGAACAAATCTGCTAAATCTTCAACAACCTGCTCAGCAACGGTAGGGCGCGTTGCTATCAGGCTGGCAATTGTATTCATGCTGTTAAACAAAAAATGTGGCTGAATGCGAGAATGAAGAGACTGGATGCGGGAATTCAGCTCAGCCTGTTGCTGGCGCAGAACTTCCTTTTGAAGAAAGAAGTAACGCAGCACAATTGTCCCAATAATTAACGCAATAATATTGTTTCTTAATAGTTGCCCCCCTTGTTCCTGCCAGAAACTGACGGGGACACCAAGAGGTTGTGGAGCAAGAGAAATATTCTCCATTACCCAGATAGAAATCAATGTGAAAGCTGAAGTGATAGTCAGGCAAACCATTAAGCAGGCTATTGTAATGACTGCCGGATTGGCTTTGTAAAGAAGTGGGCTAAGAGCGCAAATAATGGCCGCAGATGCCAGAACAATCCACTGAACAAACAGTGATGTGAGCGATAGGCGATTCCAGTCAAATGAGCCAGAGCCCGTCCAGGCCAGAACCAGTACCAATACAAAAAGCTCTGCGATAACAACCAGCAGAAACACCGCACGTGGAGAGCAGAGGTTTGGCAGGAAAAAGTTATCGGTGTCCTTATCTGGCAAGCTCATGAAAAAGAGATTCTCATGGGTTATTAGAATTTGTCTTCTGTTATACCTCTATTCAGGAAGCGAAAGAAAGCTGGCGGCTGTATAATGGCACGATAATTATTTCAATAGCGCAAACTACAGGGCAATGAAGTCATGAGCGATAAGGCAAAATCAAATCAGCAATGGGGTGGTCGGTTCAGTGAACCTGTTGACGAATTCGTTGCACGCTTTACTGCTTCTATTGATTTTGATAAGCGCCTTTATCACCACGATATTATGGGTTCAAAAGCCCATGCCCGTATGTTGAATAAAGCGGACATTCTTACCGCAGAAGAACTGGAAAGTATTATTAATGGCCTAATTGACATTGAAGGCGAGATTGAACGGGGCGAGTTTGAATGGTCTGTAGCCCTGGAAGATATTCATATGAATATCGAGGCTCGCCTGACAGAGAAAATAGGTATTGCCGGTAAGAAATTGCACACAGGCCGCTCGAGAAATGATCAGGTCGCTACTGATATTCGTCTGTGGCTGCGTGATGAGATAGACAGCATTCTTGTTGAACTGGGCCGCTTGCAGAATGGTTTGGCTGAACTGGCAGATAAAGAAAACCAGACCATTATGCCTGGCTTTACTCATCTGCAGGTGGCGCAGCCAATAACCTTTGGTCATCATTTGAGAGCCTGGCGGGAAATGCTGGTAAGAGACTCCAGCCGTATGCAGGACTGCCGTAAGCGTATGAATCAGAGCCCTTTAGGATCTGCTGCGCTCGCAGGCACCACCTTCCCAATTGATCGTAACTATACCGCTGAACTGCTTGGCTTTGATGCGCCGACAGCAAACTCTCTCGATTCTGTAAGTGATCGGGATTTTGCTATTGAGTTCTGCTCTGCCAGTGCTTTGATCCTGACCCATCTTTCAAGAATGTCGGAAGAGCTGGTGCTGTGGACATCCCAACAATTTGATTTTATTGAAATGCCAGATCGTTTCTGTACAGGCTCCTCAATTATGCCGCAGAAAAAGAACCCTGATGTTCCAGAATTAGTGCGCGGAAAAACAGGTCGGGTGAATGGCCATTTGATGAGTTTGCTGACTTTGATGAAAGGACAGCCACTGGCGTACAACAAAGACAATCAGGAAGACAAAGAACCACTGTTTGATGCCGTGGATACAGTCAAAGACTGTTTGCGTGCTTTTGCAGATATGATTCCCCACATCAAGTCCAAGCCTGAGAATATGCGAGCTGCTACCAAGAAAGGTTTCGCCACAGCTACTGATCTTGCCGACTACCTGGTGAAAAAAGGTGTGCCTTTCCGGGAGGCTCACGAGATTGTGGGTAAAGCTGTGGCTTATGGTTTAAATGAAGGGAAGGATCTTTCTGAAATGACACTGAATGAACTGCAACAGTTCTCAGCAGTTATTGAAGACGGTGTGCAGGATGCACTCTCTCTGGAAGGTTGTGTTTCCGCCCGTGGGCATATTGGCGGAACTGGCGAACACGCTTGATCTGCAAACAGAAATAAAAAGCCCTGAAGTGATAACACTTCGGGGCTTTTTTGTGACTTATGATCTCTAATATGTATTACACGTATTCAGGGAAGTCGTCTTTCACTACCAGGATATCTTCCATAATCAGGTATTGAAGGTCAGAACCAAAGAACATATTCAGTGCATCAGTTGGTGTGCAGACAACCGGTTCACCACGACGGTTTAGAGATGTGTTCAGTACCACACCATTGCCGGTGAGTTTTTCCATCTCTTCCATCAGATTGTAGTAACGGTCATTCATACCGGGCTTCAGTGCTTGTGCGCGAGAAGTGCCGTCTTCGTGAACAACCTCTGGTACACGAGTTTTCCACTCTTCGTTTACCTCGAAGGTGAAGGTCATGTATGGCGCGGGGTGATCAACCTTGAACATCTCTTTAGCAGTGCGCTCAAGCATGCTGGGGCAGAATGGGCGCCAGCGTTCACGAAACTTGATCTGTTCGTTAATGCGGTCGGCGATGCCAGGGTGATTTGGACAGCCAACAATGCTGCGGCCACCCAGTGCGCGGGGACCAAACTCCATACGTCCCTGGAACCAGGCAACAGGATTCCCTTCGTGCAGAACTTTGGCAATGTTCTGAGGAACATCACTGATCTGCTTGAACTTAGGCTTGTCCTCGTGAGCTTCGCAGGCTTCAATCACCTGTTCGTTGGTAAAGGAGGGGCCGAGATAGACATGTTCCATCTTCTCGACATCTTTTCCTCGGGCTGTAGACACGTAGGCAGCCGCACCAATTGCAGTACCGGCGTCACCGGAGGCCGGTTGTACAAAAAGCTCCTTCACTTCCGGGCGGGCAACGATCTTCTGGTTCAGCTTAACATTCAGGGCACCACCACCGGAGAAGGCAATTTTGCCGGTTTCCTTGATGATATCGCCGAGATAATAATCCATCAGACCCAGAACAACTTTTTCATACAGAGCTTGAATGGAGGCTGCGTAATGGATGTAAGGGTCGTCAGCGACATCACCCTTACGACGAGGACCAAGCCACTCGATCAGTTCTGGTGTGAAGTAGAAACCTTTACCGTTTTCCTTGTAACGTCGCAGGCCGATGACGTTGGCCAGCTTGGTGTTGATCTTGAAATCTTTACCGTTGAAGTCGATCAGGCGACTGAGGTCGTATTTGTCAGGGTCACCGTAAGGCGCCATGCCCATAACCTTGTACTCACCGTCGAGCATATCGAAACCGAGGTATTCAGTGATTGCGCCGTACAGGCCGCCCAGAGAGTCTGGGTCGTAGAATTCCTTGATCTTGTGGATCTTGCCGTTTTCACCGTAACCGAAGAAGGTAGTGGCGTATTCACCTTTGCCATCCACGCCCATGATTGCGGTTTTCTCTTTGAAACCACTCAAGTGATAAGTACTGGAAGCGTGTGCCAGATGGTGTTCAACGGGTTCAAACTCAAACTTGCCCCATTCAAAGCCCAAACTATCGAGCATAGTGCGAATGTTGCCAACATAGCGGCGATAGCGGCGATTGCCGTTAAACAGGGCGTCCAGGGCGCGATCTGGGGCGTACCAGTAGCGCTTGGCGTAGTGCCAGCGTGCTTCAGTCGAAAGACTGATAGGTGCCATTGGGACAGCAACGATATCTACATCAGATGGCTTTATTCCAGCCTGCTGCAGTACAAACTTGGTCGCTTCCAAAGGCATCTTGCCTTTTGCGTGCTTGTCTCGAATCAGTCGTTCTTCTTCAACGGCTGCAACGAGTTTGCCGTCTATGTATAAAGCGGCTGAAGGGTCGTGACCAATGGCCCCAGACAACCCAAGTATGATCATTGATTATTCCTTATTACGTATCCAGATCGCTATATAAGCGTCGAATTATAGATTCAAAGAGTGCTGCAGCTTTAGGTGTGTTTTCCCAGTTGCGAGCAAATCTTTTTACATCCTGTTTATGAACCTTACGGAATTTTTTAGGGTCTTTATAAGACTTCATGGCATCCAAATCAATTAATGACGGTTTACCATTAATCAAAAGAATATTTGTTGCCTTCATGTCTCCATGAAAAATCAGTGCTCGTTTCAGGCTTTCGAGCATATCGCCAACTTCATCTCTGACGTCCTTACAATTTTCCGGCAGTGTCTCTTGAATGAACCATTCCAAAAGGTGTGGAGATGGTTGAAATAGGGTAACAATATAGCTGCAGGTGGTAATTGGCCCAAAGCGGTTTTCTTTCATAGCCAGCGGCGTGGGTGTGTTAACGCCCAGCATGTCCAGAAGATGTCCATTCAACCAACTTATACGAGCTCGTGATCTTGTCAGACAGCGTAGATATTTGTGCAAAAAACCTTTCTTGCTCTTATAGCGCTTAACAAAAACCTGAATGCCATTATCAAGCGTCACAATAGATACAGTGTTGGTTTTGCCTCGCTTGAGCACTGTCCCAGCTTCTATATAAGGCTCTGGATTAGCGAGTAAAGCCTGTAATTCTGGTGAGTCTTCACTCTTGTTTACAGAAAGAAACTCATGCCAGCTTTTGGAAACTCTGAACTGTGTACAGTTGCGCAAAGATTTTTGTACAAACCGCTCCCGCCATTTTCGCTTTTGCTGAACAAGTAAAGAGAAGTTTTTCAGTGAAAATTTTTGTGTAAATACGGGAACTTTCTGATCATAGGTGCTCCATAAATCAGGAATAAACTTGTCATATTTGGGGTAAAGCACGGCTTGAAACAGAGCGAGATTTTCAAGAGCGTCTTTAGGTTGAAGAGTCTTGGAAACTCTTGCTCCTCCACCATCTATCAGGAAAAGCTCGTCTTTGTGCAGGAGAAGGTTGTCCAAGTGAATATCGTGCTGACATACACCTGCTTTGTGCATAGATGCGAGTATGCATGCAATTTCAGTTAGCCATCGTTTTCTCTCTTCGTCAGAGAGTTCTTTGTGCCATACCTGCTCAAAACTCTCGACGGGTTCAAGGCATGCCGTTGCAGCAATACTGAGTTCTGGATTTGAACAGTGCGCAACAAGTTCAGGTGTATTGACTCCAGAGTTTATAAACCCGTTAATGCCATCCAGCTCACGTTTGAGGTCACGTTCAGCCTTTTCTCCATAAAAGCATTTTGTGACCACTTTCCTTCCATTTAGCTCGGCTTTAACAACCAGACGCTTTCCAGGCAAAAAGCGGAGAACAGATTCACACGTCAGTTCCCCACTGGAGGTGGATAAAAGAAAAGGCGTTTCAGGAGCTTCTTTCAGCGCAGGCAATGAGTTTGCAGTAATTGCTGGCAGCGGGGCATTTGTGGTTTCTGTCATTCCCGCCCCTCAAAAAAAGCAACAATACGACGAATCATCTTTTTATCTTTGGCTGTTAACCTGTCGATTTGGCGATAGAGCTTGAAAAAGCGCAGTCTCTGAGTGCGGGTAAGTTGATATTTACCGACTTTGTCGAGACAGGCCAAGTCTTTAATGATGCGATATTTCAGGAAAGGGCCAAACCAGCGTTGCCCGGTTGGGCAGTCGATCATAAAGACGCCTGGGTCTTCAAGATTGTCGTTTACGAGAATATTACGCCATTTGAAATCGTTGTGGGCAAAGTTATAGGCATGAAGTTTTCGGGCATAGTCTGCAACTTTGGCAACGACTTTATCCATCCAGACCTGATCTTCAAGCTGGATGTCTTTCATCCCGGCCATGGTTCCAAGGTCTTTGGTATTCGGTAAGGCAACTGTAATCAGTGCACCCCGTCCGGCATGGGTAAGAAAACGCTCTTCTCCATAAGCTGCTAACTTGGCTGCAGGAATGCCAAGCCGATCAAACAATTTCAGGTTGTGCCACTCTCCACGCAAACGACTTTTTCCTAGCCAGCTGCGTAGACCTTTGGTCGCATGGAAACGCTTTACGTAGAACACTTCGCCATCCACAGTGTGGCGGAACACAGTGCTCTCTGAATCGTTGGTAACAGGGTTGCCAATAATGGGAAGCGAAAGAACCTTCTCGAGAGAGGAGAATTCATTGCCAACCGAAGTGTTTCGATACTGTGGCGTAACAGTCCAGCGGGTTTTGCTAAGGAGACTCATTGTGGAGTTCCCCACTTGCGCTGGGCTCGGTCGTAAAGCTTTTGAGCTTTATCTTCCAGCCCTTTCCAGAGCCAGTAGTACTGCTTAAAAGCTTCCCGAAGAGGGAGCCCGGTATAAACCCGGATAAAGCGATAAACGTCTCGGCGGGTCAGGCCAATGTCCAGGGCCGAATGATAAATGCCGACAATATCTTTACGAATCCAGCGACTTGGTGTTTCTTCCCTGAGCTGTGAGCGGTGCAGATCAATCAATGAAACTGTAAAGTTATCAGGGTCAACATTTTCAACCCCGTCAGGAATAGCCAGCAGGAAGTGGCAGATATAGTAATCCCGGTGATTCACTCCATTTGTATGAAGCAGGCGACTAACATCAGCTACTTTCTCAATCAGTTTCTTCTTTAAGCGGAATGCGGGTGGCTGTTTTAACCAGTCCGCACAAAAGTCTTCCAAACTTATAGTGTTAACCAGATCTTCAGTCACAATAAAGGAGTTTTGTTTTGCCGGGTTGCAGCCCCTTTTGCCATAAGCGACGGCTGTCATGGTATCAATACCAAGGGACTCCAGTTTTTTGATGGCGAGATATTCGTTTTCCGCCCCGAGGACAGGTTTGCGGAAACGAATGTAGTTTTCAATAATTTCTTTCCAGCCTACTCCTCTGTGTATTTTCACAAAGAAGCTTTTGTCATCCTGTTCAAATCGCAGGGTTTTACGAGCCTCCAACTGACGGAAGATTTCTCCGTCTAACTGCTCGACTTTTTCAAACGGGTCAACATCCTTCCAGGCTTTCTGGAAATCCTCACGAAGGTACAGCACGTTTAATGTGGCTCCCTGTTTTTCAGTGTGTTACCCGTGCTTTCAATAATTTCAGCAGCGCGTTCCGGAAGGCTGTAAATGTCAGCTGTTTGAGCAAAGGACAGAGCATTCTGTTGCCAGTCCTGCTTTTGGTCAGAACTCAGCATGGCAACCAGCCTGCTATTCAGATCATTCTGACTAAATGGTGATGGAGCTACATCACCTGCATCGGCATCGGTTATGTAATGGGCATAACCACATATATCAGTACAAAGTACGGGTAAACCTGCCACCAGTGCTTCCAACAGAACAGTTCCGGTGTTTTCGTTGTACGCCGGGTGAATCAGTAAATCAGCACCCACCAGAAAACGGGGAATATCATCTCTGCCCTGGAAGAAAGTTACCTGATTGCTGATGCCAAGGGTTTTCGCTTGGGCTTTAAACCGCCGGGGATCATCCTGTCCAATAATAAACAGTCGAGTGTTATTGCGGAGATCTTCAGGTAAACCTTTGATTGCCAGTAGAGAGCGATCGACACCTTTGGTTTTGAAGCCAGAACCAACCATGAGAACCAGATGCTCATCATCAGTAATCCCGAACTCTTTACGGAACTCTGCATGAATTGCATCAGCATTCTCTGGACGTTGACGATCCCTTGATATTCCAGGGGGTAAGAGGTGCAGGCGATGATCCGGGGTACCGTAATGTTTCTGGAAAATGGCTTTTTCGTTGGCGGAAATTAGTAACGATACCGTGTTGGATTCGGCTCCGAAAACAGCCCTCTCATTGGCAGAGAAGTGCCTGTAACGGCTGGAATATTTGTACCAGCTTTTACGCAGGGTTGTGGCCTTGTGTTCGAAGCAGGTGTCGGCGGCGTAGTAAACATCCAGCCCCGGCATTTTGTTAAAACCTACGACAACGTCAGCAGGCTTTTCGCTAAGCTGACTTTCTATCCAGCTCTGAAATCGGTTGTTACGGGTCTGGGCGGTAAAAGAAAATGGGCGGTGCGTATGAATCTCAAAACCGTTTGGGCGCTCACCTTCCCAGCTCATGGTGTAAACAGTGATCTCATGACCAGACTGCTGACAGACTTTGGCGATACGCAGGAAGTCTCGCTGTAACCCACCAAAGGGGAAGTATTTGTAGAGAATAAATGCCAGCTTCATTCAGTTACTGCTTGTCTGTGGTGGTGTTATGTCTTCAGGTGCAGACTGTTTTACCAGTGCCTGCCAGACAATATCAGGTGTCATCGGCGTGAAAATGGCCGGTTCCACATTATTTAAAGATTCATTTTCGGGGCAGTCATTCAGAGTGAGATGAACCTGTTCTTTGCCATAGGCCCCAACAAGAACCGGGCTTGTTGGCCCGTAAAGAGATACCGCAGGAATTTCCAGAGCTGCAGTAAGATGGCCAAGGCCAGTATCAACAGCTACAACTTTTTCCGCGCCAGCGATAACGGAAGCAACATTGCGCAGACTCATCTTTGGAAGAACGTGAACTTTGCCGCTGGTTCTTGCAATAAGTTCAGCTCTCTCTTTTTCCTGTTCACTACCCCAGGGCAGGCAAACGTTATAACCGTTCTCTGTGGCAGTTTTGGCAAGTTCGCACCAGTAGGTATCCGGCCAGTGTTTATCTACCCATGTGGTTCCATGGACAAACACCAGATAAGGGCTTTCAGGGCGGTAGTTTCCAGTATCTGCAAACATCTCTGCCTTTAGCTGGAAGCTTCCTTTACCGGCAGAAAGTTCATAACCAAGTGCTATGGCAAACAGTTGTCGTACGCGCTCAACGGCATGCTGGCCTTTGGCAACTGCTTGAGGATGTGTGTAAAAGCGAGCTGCTAAAGGTTCTCTGGCAGAGTTTTTATCCAGACCATAAATGGGAGCCTTTAAACCACGAGTTAATAGCGCGCTTTTTAACAGACCTTGAGCATCGATTACCAGATCGTATTCTTGAGACTTAACCTGATCGCGGAAGTTTTTCCACTCACCATTCTTCCAGGTTTGGAAAATGTTTTTGCGCCAGCGACGAATGGCTATTGGTATCACTTTATCCACAGCAGAATGCCATGAAGGAATTTCGGAAAAACCTTCTTCTACAACCCAGTCAAACCGGATACCGGGAATAGCAGCACAGGCATCGGTAATCGCCGGCAAGGTATGAATCACATCACCAAGAGAGCTTGTTTTGATGATCAGAACTCTCATTCACTGCTCTCCTGTAATGGTGTTGCCTTTCCGGCGAGTTCAGCTAGAGCATCGAGAGCAAGCTGTGGTTCAAGTTTATTCAGGCAGTCCAGATGACCGAGAGGGCATTCACGTTTAAAGCAGGGGCTGCAATCCAAACCCAACCGAAGAATTCTGTGATTCTTGTTCAAAGGTGGAGTGAAACCAGGGGATGTTGAGCCGTAAACAACAACCAGGTTTCTCCCAAGCGCCGCCGCAATATGCATAAGGCCAGAGTCATTGCTGACCACGGCATCGGCACAGGAAAGCAGGTCTATGGCCTCTGCCAGACTGGTTTCACCAGCAATGTTATGAACAGAAGATCTGCACTGTTCAGGAAGCTGAGAGACAATTTCATCATTGCCGGGTTTGTCTTTGGCGGAGCCAAGTAGCCATACCTGCCAGCCTTCGAGTAATTTCTGCTTTGCTACTTCTGCATAATGGCGTTCTGGCCAGCGTTTAGCCAGGCCAAACTCGGCACCTGGGCAGAGAGCCAGAACCGGTTGAGTGTTGGTCAGATTGAGGCGATGGCGAGCTTGATCACGATTTTCTGTATTAGCTTTCAGGGAAGGGCTGGGTAATTGTTCAGGCAGTTGAGAGGCTGGTGGAAAGGCCAGAGCGATAAACCGCTCAATCATCAGCGGGTAACGTTCTTTATCCAGCTTGTGAATATCGTTAAGCAACCCAAAACGCATCTCCCCACGCCAGCCGGTGCGCTTGGGTATTTTGGCAAAAAAGGGAATCAGTGCGGATTTCAGGGAGTTAGGAAGAACGATGGCCTGATCATATTTCTCTTTGATCAGGGATTTCCCCAGCTGTTTTCTTACATTAATTTCCAGTTTTCCGTGTCCGAGAGGCATATCCAGGCCACGCCGAACCTCTGGCATACGCTCCAGCAGAGGGGCGCTCCAGGCAGGGGCCAGCACATCTATGATGGCTTCTGAATCCTGGTTTTTTATGGTGGTGAACAGGGTCTGGGCCATGACCATATCACCAACCCAGGACGGACCAATAATCAGATACTTCACATTTTTCCCTGAGTTTTTCTTTCCGCTAGTCTTATTGCGGAACAGCAGACGCTATCGCCCGCCAGAGTTGCGTTATACCAACGCTCCGGCCACAGGCGCTCAAGCGCCGTGCACGGCTCATCCTTTTAAAGCTTCTCTCAAGCCCCTGGTAAGGGGAATAAAAAAAAGAGGCGATAATTATACGCCTCTTTTTTAAAACAGTTTCTCTCTGTTTTGTTAACCGAACTGGTTATCTTCCGCAACAGGTTGATGAAAGCCCTTAGTTTGAACTACAGGTTTCAAGGCTCAACGTACTGAAGACAGCCATTCAGGCCATTGCTCGCGCTTACCAGTGACCTGATCAAAGTACATGGATTGTAACTTCTCAGTAACAGGGCCACGCTTGCCGGAACCAATCTTTCTGCCGTCGTGTTCACTGATTGGCAAAACTTCGGCTGCAGTTCCTGTGAAAAACGCTTCTTCGGCGATATAAACTTCATCGCGGGTTATGCGTTTTTCCCGGACTTCCAGCCCCAGCTCATTAGCAAAGCGAATAATTGTGTCCCTGGTAATACCTTCCAGGCAGGAAGTCAGTTCAGGTGTGTAAAGAATGCCATCTTCTTTGAGGATGAAAATATTCTCGCCACTGCCTTCAGCTACATAACCTTCGTTGTCCAGCAGCAGGGCTTCTTCGCAACCACTGTCCAGAGCTTCCCTTAGGGCCAGCATGGAATTCATGTAATTGCCATTCGCCTTAGCCTTACACATGGTGATGTTCACATGGTGGCGGGTGTAAGACGATGTACGGATTTTAATACCCTGCTCTTTGGCTTCAGGGCTCATGTATGATGGCCATTCCCAGGCAGCAACAATGCAGTGTGTTTTCAAGTTGTCTGCACGCAGTCCCATGCCTTCTGAACCGTAGAAGCACATAGGGCGAAGATAGGCTTCAGTAAGATTGTTCTCCCGAACGACGGCTTTCTGTGCATCAGACAATTGTTGCTTGGAAAACGGCATATCCATTCCCAGGATATGTGCACTGCGAAACAGGCGGTCAGTATGTTCCTTGAGACGGAAAATCTGTGGACCTTTTGCTGTTTCGTAAGCACGCACACCTTCAAATACACCCAACCCATAGTGCAGCGTATGTGTCAGAACGTGGGTTTTGGCTTCACGCCAGGGTATCAGTTCGCCATCAAACCAGATAACGCCATCTCGATCGGCGAAAGACATAGATTCTCCTGTCAGTTCGTTTTTGCTTGCCGTTGTTGTGATAATGTCTTTTACGGTTTCCCGCTGACTTTGTTGTTTTTCTAATTGTCTTTGTACAGCTGTTCTGACGTAGCCGCTTCAGGTGTAACAGAACTGCAGATAATCTGCCGGTTGCCTGTGCCGTGGGTTGGACAGGCCTGGTACTGCCTTTTAGGAAAGTGAACCGGCAGCGCCACTCGGTTTGTGGCCGAATGGCGCGTCTATTGCACCACAAAATGGCTTGTCTTAACAGACTATGTTGTCCCCTAAAAGCTCATTCCATATGGTAATAATGGCTTTTCTGTGATGATGCATTTGATCACCACTCACTTGGCTGCCCATTTTCTGCAGAGCATGGCGATGAAGTGTTTTACGGTAAGCCTGGTAAGCCTGATTTAACTGCTGGACATTCTCAGATGGCATAAGCCCGGCCTGCTCAAGTTCTTCCAGAATGCGAATGTTATCTGTCCAGCGAGTCAACGCATGGTGAGCGTGTGACCATGCCAGTACGGCATATTGCACAATGAACTCAATATCAACAATACCACCGTGGTCGTGCTTAAGATGGAATGCACTGTCTGCAGTCCAGCTGGTTGGGAGTGCGCCCCCCTGCGTTGACTTTGTTCCGAGGTTCTTTGCCATCTTGTGGCGCATCTCTCGAACATCTTTCTTCAGCTTTGGTATATCTCTGGTTTGGGACAAAATATCTGCCCGAACAGCTTCAAACTGTTTTGCGAGTACCGCATCGCCAGCAATGCACCGTGCCCTAACCAGTGCCTGATGTTCCCAGGTCCAGGCTTCTTTGTACTGGTATTTCTCAAAAGCCTTGAGCGCAGAAACCAGCAAACCGGAATTTCCGGAAGGCCGCAAACGCATATCTACTTCGTACAACTGCCCGGAAATTGTGCTGGTGGAGAGCATGTGAACTATGCGCTGTCCCATTCTGGCAAAGAACATGCTGTTATCCAGCGAACGTTCGCCAGTTGTGACTTTGTTAGAGTCGCTGTTGTGGATAAATACCAAATCAAGATCAGACCCCGGCCCCAGCTCTATACCACCGAGCTTTCCGTAACCAACAATCAAAAATCCGGGTGCTTGTTCATCTGTATCGTAACCTGGTTCTCCATGACGACAAACTAACTGCTTGCGGGCTATATCCTGAACCGAAGAAAGAATAGTCTCTGCCGTCCAGGTCAGGTAGTCACTTTCTTTCATCAGGGGCATTTTTCCCGCAACCTGAGCAGCAGCAACTCTGAGCATATGTGCCATACGGAAGTAACGGAGGGATTCCATCTGGGTTTCCAGATCCTCCTCAGGAATGTGCGCTAACTGCTGGCGAAGTTCGTCTTCAAGCTGGGCTTTATCGGGAGGGGCGTAAAGGTTGCCAAGATTCAGGAATTCATCAAGAAGTGCCGGATGCCGGGCGACCTGCTCAGTTATCCAGGGACTGGCAGAGCAAAGGGAAATTAAATGTTTCAGAGCTCCGGGATTTTCCATTAGCAGAACAAGATAGGCGGTTCTGCGCAGTACCGCCTCAATAATGGTCAGTACGCGAAGTAACGCTTGATCTGGATTTGCTTCTCGCAAAACAGCGTTAAGTAAACGAGGCATAAACAGAGCAATACGCTCAGCACTCTGGCGGCGTACTGTTTTAAGTATTTTTCCGTCCCGCAGGTTTACCAGGCGTCGGTGGATTTCTTCCGGGGTGATAAACCCCATTTTATTAAGAACAAGAATTTCTTCTTCTTTTTCCAGTTGTCCATCCCAGAAAGCATCCCAGTCTGATGTTGAACTGTCTTTGACAGGTTCTTGCTCTTCGCTTTCTGCAACGATGGCACTAAAGTGGGTAGCAACTCGCTCACGGTGAAAGTCCAGCTTTTCCGTAAAGGTTTCCCAGCTTGAGAAGCCCATGATCCATGCCAGCCTGAATTGTTCTTCAGAATTCTTGGGCAGTGTCTGGGTCTGTTTGTCTTTCCAGGCCTGCAGGGTATGCTCAACATTGCGAAGAAATTCATTGGCTTCGCGAAGATCGTTGCAGGCTTCACTTGGCAGATATTCTGAACTTTCAAGGCTATCTATAACTGTTAACAGAGAACGAGCCTGCAAGCTGCGATCACGACCGCCATGTATGAGCTGGAAACTCTGAACGATAAACTCGATTTCACGAATACCGCCGTGACCGAGCTTTATGTTGTTATGCAGACTGCGTCGTGCGACTTCCCTTCGAATCATGCGTTTCATATCGCGCAGTGCAGTAATTGCGCTGAAATCAATGTAGCGGCGAAAAACAAAGGGGCGCAGCATATCCATAAGTTGCGTGCCGGCCTCTTGGTCGCCGGTAATAAAACGGGCTTTGATCAAAGCGTAACGTTCCCAGTCTCGCCCCTGATCCTGGTAATACTGCTCCATAGCTGAAAAACTGAGAGCTAATGCGCCACTCTGGCCATAAGGTCGCAGTCGCATATCAACGCGGAATACAAAACCGTCCGCATTGTTTGTATCCAGCACACGAATAAGACGTTGCCCCAAACGGGTAAAAAACTCCTGATTGGTAATGGTTCTTGCCGTGCCCTGAGTTTCACCTTTACAGGGGTAACAAAAGATAAGATCAATATCTGACGAGAGGTTAAGTTCTCCGGCACCAAGCTTTCCCATGCCGAGAATGGTCATATGTTGCGGGTGGAGTTCATCTTCACCGTCATCAGCTCCCATAGGAGTACCTAACTGCTTGCAACAGTCGTCGTGTAACCAGTCGCAGGAAAGCTCAATGCAGGCATCAGCCATAGCAGAAATGTCGGTTGTTGTTTCTGTCATGAGGGCAAGGCGATTCAGGTCTCGAAAGATGATTCGCAGCTGATGTTTTTTTCTGAATTTACGTAGCACACTCATAAGTGTGTCTTCTGAGTCGCAATCCTTTAATTGCTCATACAATTCATCTGCCATGTCCGACTGACTCAGGCTTCGGTGCAACAGGTCTTGTTGCAGAAGGTCTAGTAAAAGTTCAGGAGTTGTACGGCAGACTTCCCAGCAGTAGTCGCTGCCGATCCAGCATTTGATGATTTGTGTTTTGATCTCTTCGGAAACGTGGGACAGTTGTTCCTTCAATAAGGGCTCTGAAAAAGTCTGCCAGCGCTGATTCTGCTGTTCGATAATGTCATCCAGTATGGCGGTGGTCATTTTTCCTTCATCCCCTCAGAACTTCAGCTGTATCGCCAGTTTACCGAAATCACAGCAGGCTGTTTACTTATCTTGCAAGGATTGAAATTGTTTGAGTTTGTTAATGTATTGTTTCATTTTGTAGAAAAACTACACAAATAGTTGAGTTTGGTATTGCGCCACTAGCTATTCGCGTAGTAAAACTACATAAATAATGGAGTGGGTGTCTGTATCGTTATTACGAACCCCTTCGGCACCTTCATACACTTCCTCTATCTATACTGATTTCGTTCAGTACCGGGGACACAATATGCAACGCGATACCGATCCGATTGAGACTCAGGAATGGCTCGACGCTCTGGAAGCCGTACTGGAGGCTGAAGGCGAAGAGCGGGTTCATTACCTGCTAACCCGTCTGGCCCGTAGAGCCAGCCGCAAAGGCACCCAGCTGCCATATGCCATAACAACTCCTTACAGAAATACGATTCCCTCCGCAAAAGAAGCGCGGATGCCGGGCGATCTGTTTATGGAGCGTCGCATTCGTTCTTTAGTTCGATGGAACGCTCTTGCTATGGTGCAGCGCGCCAGCAAGCGTGGTGGTGATCTGGGTGGTCATATTTCATCTTTTGCCTCCAGTGCCACGCTGTATGACATTGGCTACAACTATTTCTTCCACGGTCCAGATAGCGACCGCGACGGTGACCTGGTTTACTATCAGGGTCACGTAGCACCGGGCATTTACTCCCGTGCTTTCCTGGAAGGTCGGATCAATGAAGATCAAATGGATAGCTTCCGCTCTGAGGTGGATGGCAAAGGCCTTTCTTCTTATCCACACCCTTGGTTGATGCCTGACTTCTGGCAGTTCCCTACCGTATCCATGGGCCTTGGCCCATTGCAGGCGATCTATCAGGCTCACTTTATGAAGTACCTGATTAATCGGAAGATGATGCCTGAACAGGGCCGCAAGGTGTGGGCCTTCCTGGGTGATGGTGAGATGGATGAGCCGGAATCCCTTGGTGCGATCTCTCTGGCTGGCCGTGAACATCTGGATAATCTGGTATTCGTGGTGAACTGCAACCTGCAGCGGCTAGACGGCCCGGTTCGTGGTAACGGCAAGATCATCCAGGAGCTGGAAGGTGTATTCCGTGGTGCCGGTTGGAACGTACTGAAAGTGACCTGGGGTCGCCATTGGGATCCTCTGTTCGCTCAGGACAAAGACGGCATCCTCCAGCAGCTGATGGATGAAGCGGTTGATGGTGATTACCAGAACTGCAAGAACAAGGGCGGTGCCTGGACTCGTGAGAACTTCTTCGGGCGTTATCCTGAAACCCTGAAGATGGTTGAAAACATGTCCGATGAGGACATCTGGCGCCTGAACCGTGGTGGTCACGATCCTTACAAGGTTTATGCAGCCTACCATGCAGCAGTGAACCACAAAGGCGCCCCAACCGTTATTCTGGCCAAGACTGTAAAAGGTTACGGTACGGGTGCTACTGCTGAGGCGGCTAACGTCAGCCACAGTGTTAAGAAACTGCCTGTTGAAGACCTGAAGAACTTCCGCGATCGCTTTGATCTGCCTATCAAAGACGATGAGATTGAAGAGATCCCTTACTTTAAGCCTGATCCGGATAGCCCGGAGATGGTTTACATGCGTCGTCGTCGTGAAAAGCTGGGTGGTTTTATTCCTCAGCGTCGCCGCAATACCGATGTACAGCTGCCGATTCCTGAGCTCTCTGCCTTTGACGCGGTGCTGAAAGGCAGCAACGGCCGTGAAATCTCCACCACTATGGCGTTTAATCGCGTTCTGGGTGTGCTGGTGAAAGACAAGACCCTTGGCAAGCACATTGTGCCGATTATTCCTGACGAAGCCCGTACCTTTGGTATGGAAGGCATGTTCCGCCAGCTGGGCATTTACTCTGCTCATGGTCAGAAATATGAGCCTCAGGATTCTGATCAGCTGATGTTCTACAAAGAGTCTGAAACCGGTCAGATTCTGGAAGAAGGTATCAACGAAGCGGGTGCTCATGCTGCCTGGATTGCTGCGGCAACCTCCTACAGCAACAACAATATCCCGATGATTCCGTTCTATGCCTTTTACTCCATGTTTGGCTTCCAGCGTACTGGTGATCTGGCCTGGGCGGCAGGTGATATTCAAGCCCGCGGCTTCATGATTGGTGCAACCTCTGGCCGAACCACCCTGAACGGTGAAGGCCTGCAGCACCAGGATGGTCACAGCCATCTGTTGGCTAGCACCGTGCCTAACTGCATTAGCTACGATCCGACCTATGGTTATGAACTGGCAGTGATTATTCAGGATGGTCTGCGTCGCATGTACGGCGAGCAGGAGAATGTTTACTACTACATCACCACTATGAACGAAAACTACGTTCAGCCTGCTATGCCAGAAGGTGATGACGTAGCTGAAGGTATCCTGAAAGGCCTATACCGCTTCTCCGAAGGCGAGAAGAAAGAAGGTCCACGTGTGCAGCTGATGGGTTGTGGCACCATACTGGAAGAAGTACGTGCTGCTTCTGACATCCTGCGTGAGCAGTTTGGTGTGGAATCTGATGTCTGGAGTGCAACCAGCTTCAATGAACTGCGTCGTGACGGTCTGGAGGCCAGTCGCTGGAATATGCTGAACCCTGAGAAAGAGCAGCGTAAGTCCTGGGTTGAGCAGCAGCTTGAAGGTAATCAGGGGCCGGTTGTGGTCGCTACCGATTACATGAAGCTGTATGCCGATCAGATCCGTGACTTTGTCCCTGCAACTTTCGTAACGCTGGGTACTGACGGATTCGGTCGCTCGGATACTCGCGAGAACCTGCGTGAGTTCTTCGAAGTGGATCGCAACTACGTTGCCTTTGCGGCGCTGCATGGCCTGGTTAAGGATGGTGTGCTGGAACGTGGTGTTCTGGCCGATGCTATCAACAAGCTGGGCATTGATCCTGATAAAGCCTCTCCGCTCTATAGCTGAGAAACGCGACACTAAATTCCTCTGAAACCGGGCAGCCAGCCTGTCCGGTCAGACCAGAAGGCTAGAAGAATGGCTGAAGAGTTAATCAAAGTTCCGGATATTGGTGGAGATGGCGCTGAGGTCGTGGAGATTAATGTCTCTACAGGCGATAGCGTTGATGCTGAAGAAACAGTTATTACTCTGGAATCAGACAAAGCAACGATGGAAATCCCGGCCTCTGCAGCCGGAACCGTTATTGAGGTTCTGGTGAATGTAGGTGACACTCTGAAAGAGGGTGACGATGTACTAAAACTCACGACGGAGGGTGGTGTTGAAGCTGCGCCAAGTCCGGCTGTAGATGAGCCTGTACTAGCAGTAATCGAAGATCCTGTAGTTGCACCTGAACCGGCAACGGCTCCAGCTGCTGCACAAACAATAGAAATCACTGTTCCTGACATTGGTGGCGATAAGGCACCAGTGGTTGAGATTTCTGTGGCAGTCGGCGATGAAGTGTCTGTTGATGATGCACTTGTCACGCTGGAATCCGATAAGGCTACCATGGAGATCCCGGCGACACATGCGGGCAAAGTCTCTGCCCTGCACGTGAATATGGGTGATGAGCTTGGCCAGGGAGACCTGGTTCTCACTCTGGAAGCGATAGGTGCTGCGCCGGCTGCGGCCGCTCCGGTATCTAAAGCTGAAGAACCCAGGAAAGATACTCCTATCCCTGCTGCCTCCGTAAGCCCTAATGGCCATGCCACTAAGGTTGCAGATATAAAAGATATCAAGCCTGCACTACCTGGCCTGGTTCATGCGGGGCCTGCGGTACGCCGTATTGCTCGTGAGTTTGGCGTGGACCTGTCTCTGGTCAAAGGAACTGGCCCTAAGAGCCGCATCCTCAAAGAAGATGTACAGGCGTTTGTGAAAGAGCGTTTGGCCAAGCCTCCTGTTGCTGAAACAACTGCTGGAGGGTCTGGTATTCCTGAAGTGCCGGAAGTGGACTTCAGTCAGTGGGGTGAAGTTGAGATTGAGCCAATCAATCGCCTGCGCCAGGTTGCTGCCAAGAACTTCCAACGTAGTTGGTTGAATATTCCTCACGTTACTCAGCATGATGATGCAGATATCACCGAGCTGGAAGCTTTCCGCAAGGCTCAGAAGCAAGTAGCCGAGGCACGCGGTACCAAACTCACACCTCTACCCTTCTTGTTGAAGGCTGCGGCTTATGCGATGCGTGAGATGCCTCAGTTCTGCGCTTCCCTGTCTCCTGACGGCAAGAGCCGCATTCTGAAGAAGTATGTGAATATCGGTATTGCTGTAGATACTCCAGATGGCCTGCTGGTTCCGGTTATCAAAGATGTAGATCACAAAGGCTTGTGGGAGCTGGCGGTTGAGTGTGCGGAGATGGCTGATAAGGCTCGTAAGAAGCAGCTAAAGCCTGATGAGATGAAAGGTGGCTGCTTCACCATCTCAAGCTTGGGTTCTATCGGTGGCACGGCCTTTACGCCTATCGTCAACTCTCCAGAGGTCGCTATACTGGGTGTTTCCAAAGCCAGTATGAAACCGGTGTGGAATGGTAATGAATTTGTTCCACGCTTGATGCTTCCTTTGTCTCTGTCTTACGACCATCGAGCAATTAATGGAGCAGAAGCTGCAAAATTTGCAGTTTTGGTTTCTGCGTTGCTGGCTGATATAAGAAAACTTCTTCTCTAAATAAACGTTGTAATTAATGAAGGGGATTGTTGCCCCCCTTCATTTTATTATCTAATAAATAATACACGTCACTTGTTGCTTTGTTTGTACGCCTTAAGAATTGGTAGACTATTTTTTGACATAATCAAATATCTATTTTTGATTAATTGTTTGATTGTTATCTCGATTTATTATCAATAAGTCGTATTTTCTATTGCCAATCATTTTTTTTTAAAGAAGTGTTGTTTTTTCTTTATTAACTCTTGCTGTTTACATATTGGCTGCCGTAGGATGAGCAAAACCGGTCGAAAGTAATAAATCTTCGATCGGTCTTTCCTAATCTGGCTGTAAAAATCTGGATGCTAACAGTAAAGGGGAAAGATGATGCTGGAGGGTTGTAAGTCAGCCAAAGAAAGGTGGGGGGGAGTTTCCGAGCTTATTGACAACTGGTTAAATGAGCGACAGAACATGATTGTTTTGTATTGCTCAATGACTGGGGTCAAGCGTAGTGCCGATGAACGTCCGCTACAGGATAAGCTTCGTAACTTCTGCCAGTTGCTTGTTGATTATGTATCAGCAGGGCATTTTGAGATTTACGAGCAACTGGAGCAGGAAGCTCTGGAATTCGGTGACAAGGAAGCTCTGAATAATTCTGGACAGCTATTTGCTTCTATTCAGAAAAACACAGGAGCCTGTCTTGATTTCAACGACAGCTGTGAAAAGGTGGGGTGTGTAGTGGAATTGCAGAACTCTCTTTCGCAAATAGGGGAAACTCTGGAGGAGCGGTTTGAGTTGGAAGATCAGCTGATTGAAATTCTACACAATGCTCACAAAGATACGGTGAGTCAGATGGCGGCAGGCTAGTAAAGTTAATTCCTGCTGCTCGGTAGTGAGCAGCAGGAATTAATTGAATCATTGTGCTGGGTTGGTTTTAATCAGCTCAACCTTGAAGATGAGAAGTTCGTTCGGACCAATACCTCCCTGTGGTGCGCCGCCTGGGCCGTAGGCCAAATCAGAAGGAATATATAGCTCCCAGGTTGATCCTTCAGACATCAACTGCAAAGCCTCTGTCCAGCCGGAGATGACCTGATTTACACGGAAAGTCGTTGGCTCACCTCTCTGATAAGAGCTGTCAAAAACATTGCCATTGAGCAGTTTTCCTTCGTAATGAACCGTAACCTCGCTCTCTTTGGCAGGCTTGTTACCCTTACCTTCCTTGATGATTGAGTACTGAAGACCTGATTCAGTAGTAACGATATTGGCCTTTTTGCCATTATTTTTAAGGAATGCACTTCCTTTCTCGAGATTCTTCTGAGCTTCTTCAATCATCTTTTGCTGAGTTTTTTCTGCTGCTTCCTGCTGAGCCTTTTGGATGAACTCAAGCATCTTATTCTGGTCAATTGCAGGCTTTTTATCTGATAGAACATCGGTGATGCCTGCGGAAACCATTGATACATCAAGATCGTCAAAGTCAGACTTAATTCTCATGCCAAGGAGTGCTCCCAAGCTATAGCTGAGCTTTTCCTTATCTGTTTCAGGAGCTTTGTCTGCTGCCATAACGGGCAGGGTAGTAACAGTTGACAGCACCATGGCCGCAGCAATTTTCGTCAGCTTCATTGCGTTCTCTTCTTCAGTGGTAGAGTGCGGCTGAGCCGCAAGCAGACATCTTTGTTCAAATTAGTACTGAAGGCAAGCAGATATGGTTTTCTATAAATAAGAAAAAACGGTTTTTTGACACTATTTAATAGTGCTTTTCATGTGGGGTTGGTAACAACTGAATGATTTTGTAAGTACTCCTTAAACTCTATATAGAAGTCTTTCTTCTTCTATATAGTAAGTTGTTTTTATCGTTTTAAAGATGTTGTTGTTAGGTATATGTGTTTCAAGCCAAAAAAACATTTTGCAATTGTATGAATGATTAGTCTAATGTCTATGTAAAAAATAGAGATAAATTAATTAGTGCTTAGAATGTTTTAAAAGTTTCGAATGAGCTGGTTAATAGAAGATCCTTTGTAAGGGTGAACAAAAGTGGGAATGGTTTTAGAGGTAAATAAAAAGAGGCTTGTATCATTTAAAGCCAAAACAGAATTCAGGTTGTAAGTGGAGCTATCCACTAAAACCTAAGCACAGATTATATTGAATGGATTCAAGGTGTTTTATCCTTCCAGGGATTTGAATAAAAGAAATTGTTTGGAATAGATAGAACAAGAGTTGCGAAAGGATATTTAGATGGTTGCTGTTAAGAGAAAGAGATGCAACCTGAACCGACCAGAAATGCTGTCGTTGAGTCAATCAGAACTCTGCGGTACTGAACGAGCGCGATGGCTTCTGGATACCGAAAGGCAAGGCACTGTCCGACGGTATCGCGCTTGCAAGTGCTAAGGAGATAGCCATGAGTGATGTTGAAATGGACTTCGACAAGTCCGAGGCAGCAACCCGGGAAGCCGGTGCAGCTGCTAAGAAGCGGGCACCTGCCCGTAAAAAGACAGCCCGAAAAACTGCAGCTCGCAAGAGTACTGCTAAAAAGACGGCTGCTCGCAAGACTACCCGTAAATCTACAGCTAAGAAGGCAACCGTAAAGCGTAAGCCAGCAGCTCGCAAGACTGCGAAGAAG
>NZ_CAMZOG010000020.1 GCF_947331445.1 Parendozoicomonas sp. Alg238-R29
TTTCTGTTTCAACCCCTCACTTTCTTCAGCCAACCTGAGAAAGCCCCTCTTTTTATTAGGCTTTACTAGAGGGAAACAATATCTGCTACATGAACCAGATCCGTATCGATACCTGGTTTACGACTGATTGCATCGTGCAAAGAAACAGTGGTGACAGAGCTGTTCTGAACACCCACCATAATGCCACTATGGCCAGCCAGAAGTTGTTCTACAGCTGACACGCCCAAACGGCTTGCTAAAACCCTATCTGCACAGCTTGGGTTACCACCGCGCTGGATATGACCAAGTACAGAAACCCGAATGCTGTATTCAGGCAAAAGCTTTTCAGTCTTTTCTGCCAGCTTAAAGGTATCACCGAGCTGATCACCTTCAGCAACCAGAACAATATTGGATGTCTTGTTTGAGGCGCGGCTGGACTTCAGCTTATCAACAAGGTCATCAATACTTTTGTTGTCTTCGGGAATAAGAATCTCGGTAGCGCCTCCGGCAATACCAGCATTAAGAGCAATAAAACCTGAATCACGCCCCATACATTCAATAAAGAACAATCGGTTATGGGAAGTGGCTGTATCACGAATACGATCCATTGCCTCGACAACGCAATTCAGAGCTGTGTCGTAACCGATAGTAAAGTCAGTACCGTAGATATCGTTGTCTATTGTTCCAGGTACGCCAATAACAGGGATATTGAATTCAGAGGAAAAAATACTGGCACCGGTGAAGGAGCCATCTCCACCGATAACAACCAAAGCGTCAATATTGTTTTTCTTCAGGTTTTCATGCGCCTTCTGTCGTCCTTCCTTGGTGCGGAAGTTCTGACAGCGAGCGGATTTTAAGATTGTACCGCCACGGTTAATGATATGAGCAACGGAACGAGCATCCATCCCCCTGAGCTCATTATCTATTAGCCCCTGATAGCCTTCAGATATGCCACTGACTTTAATGTTGTAATGGGTACATGCTCTTACAACTGCACGAATGGCTGCGTTCATGCCAGGTGCATCGCCACCTGATGTTAGTACTCCGATGTGTTTCAGTTTGTTGCCCATATTATTGGTATTCCACATAACAGGATCTTATTAATTCATTGGTCTATGAAACAGGTGAAGTTCTGACAAGTAAAGAGGTACAGTGTTTGCCAGATTCCACCTCATTTATTGAAGTATTTGTAATGCGCCTGAATAGATGATTGGGCTGTGAGATATCTCTTACATGATAAACCGACATCTGCGTCTGTTGCTCAGGCGGGCTTACTCCTACTATTACTAGTACATGGATGGTTTGCGCACAGGGCCGTGTAACCCAGGGAAGGGTAACTCTATAAGCGACCACCAGTTCAGGCCTCACCCGCAAGAGGCCTTTTCTTTGCCTACCGTTTACACCCCACTCCGATCCTTAGGTTTAACTCTGGACGCACCCTCATCCGCTGAATAAATATTTGCATAGATTGACAGTATTCAAAGAAATAATCATTGACCTTTACCAGTGTCTGAAGACAATGTGCGCACCCGGTGATGATGTATTTCTTCTTTCTGCATTGCGCCCTATCTGCACAGTTATTCAATCCTGTGCATCGTTATACAACCTTCCAATGAGACCATGCCGATGAAGTACCTTAAAAGGTATCTGCTGTTCGTGTTCACTGCTTTAAGTGTGAGCGGCGGTGTAGTTGCTGAGAACGTTAATGTTCTGAACTGGGGTGACTGCATCGCCGAAAATACATTGACCAACCTTGAAAAGAAAACAGGGTTTGATGTTACATACGATGTGTTTGACAGTAATGAAGTGCCTGAAGCCGAACTACTGTCTGGTAACTCAGGCTATGATGCTGTTGCGCCAACCAGTGAGTTTTTATCCCGACAGGTAAAAACTGGCGCGTTTATTAAACTGGACAAAACGAGACTGCCAAACTGGAAAAAACTTGATCCTGACTTGCTGGATAAACGACAAGGTCACGATAAAGGCAACCAATATGCGGTTCCCTATATGCGGGGTACAACTGGGATTGGATCCAAACAGCACAACCCAAAAGACTACGCCAAAGTTGAAGAAGTTCTTTCTGGCGTGCGTGAATACATTACCTATTTTCATTCGTCTCGATATATTGCCGATCTGGCAAACGGCGATATTGCTGTAGCTATAGGTTGGTCGGGCGATGTAAGGATGGCATCTACCCTGATGCTCGAACGACTAAACGCCTTTATGCCTTTCAGGAAATATCACCCAAACTAAATCGGGTTATTACCAGAGGCTGGAACAGAATCCTCACTGGCAGGCGAGCCAGACCAAACTGGTAACTAAGCGCTTTGCTTCAGATAGCAGGGTGACTTGTACTATTTTTTAGGCATTTTTGCTTCCCTAACTACAGCTCTTCCAGCCAGACTCCGGCGGACTTTGGTTTGTGCTCAGTCAGCACCGTGGATGGGATTACTGTTTTAGTCACGTGGCTTTGGCTGCGTGGGAGATCAGACGTCGATGGCCGTACCATCTGGATTCTATAAGAAAACATTCAGTGCCCGGGAAAAGAAACAGGCGCTACTGAAAATTGAACGTGTTTCCAAAAAATTTGAGGAAACTATCGCGGTTGATGATGTATCCCTCACCATCAACAAAGGTGAAATCTTTGCTCTGTTAGGTGGCTCTGGGTCAGGTAAATCTACCCTGCTACGTATGCTGGCAGGATTCGAAAAGCCGAGTGAAGGAAAGATCCTTCTGGACGGGCAGGATATTACTAACCTGCCACCTTATGAGCGCCCTATTAATATGATGTTCCAGTCGTATGCACTGTTTCCTCATATGACCGTTGAGCAGAATGTTGCTTTTGGCCTGAAGCAGGACAAGCTTCCCGCAGAAGAGATTAAAGAGCGAGTCAGCGAGCTTCTGCGTCTGGTTCGTATGCAGCCATATGCCCGCCGAAAGCCCCATCAGCTTTCTGGTGGCCAACGCCAGCGTGTTGCTCTTGCACGAAGTCTGGCAAAGCGTCCGAAGCTTCTCCTGCTTGATGAGCCAATGGGAGCTCTTGATAAGCAGCTACGTACCCAGATGCAGTTGGAAGTTGTAGAGATTCTGGAAAAGGTGGGCGTTACCTGTTTGATGGTGACTCATGATCAAGAAGAAGCCATGACCATGGCAGACCGTATCGGCATTATGGATGCCGGCTGGATTGTGCAAACCGGCTCTCCTGTGGATATCTATGAAAATCCCAACAGCCGGATGACTGCTGAGTTTATCGGCTCAGTAAATATCTTTGCTGGTGAGATTTCCGAAGACGCAGCAGATCACGTGATTATTCAGTGCCCACAACTTCCTGGTCCTGTTTATATTGATCACGGTATTGCTGCGCCGTTGGAAGACCGTAAATGTTGGGTAGCTATCCGCCCTGAGAAGATTGAAATCGACAGAGAGCGGCCGGGTGAAAACTGTAATTGGGCAGGAGGTACGGTATACGACATTGCCTATCTAGGGGCTCACTCGGTTTATTACATTCAGTTGCCAGACGGCACCATTGTGCAATCCAATATGGCAAACACTGTGCGCACAGCGGATCACCCAACCTGGGATGACAAGGTTTATATTACCTGGGAAGCTGACAGTAGCGTGGTATTGAACTCATGAACCTGAGTAAGCTTTTGTCGCCAGACTGGCGCGAATGGCGCTCGGAGTTTGGCCGGAGAACAGTTATCGGCATTCCTTTTATCTGGATGCTACTGTTCTTTTTAATCCCCTTTGTGATCGTGTTGAAGATCAGTTTTGCTTATACCGAAATTGCAATTCCGCCCTATTCATCGCTGTTTGAGTATGCCGATGAAGCATTAACAATTGTTCTGCATCTGGGGAATTACATTTGGTTAGCGGATGATCCTTTGTATTTGTCTGCTTACTTTGGTTCGGTAGAGATTGCTTTCTTCGGTACATTGTTCTGTCTGGCTGTTGGATACCCTATGGCTTATGCCATGGCTCGAGCGCCTAAGCAGTGGCAGTCAGCCTTACTTGTGGCAGTTCTGCTGCCGTCGTGGACTTCCTTTCTGATTCGCATTTACGCATGGATGGGTATTCTCCGGAACAATGGTTTGCTGAATAACCTGTTGCTGTGGATGGGAGTGATTGACCAGCCCCTGCAGATTCTGAATACCAACGTGGCTGTGTATATCGGCATTGTGTATGCCTATTTGCCGTTTATGGTGCTGCCGATTTATTCCAATCTGGTAAAGCTGGATAACAGCCTGTTGGAAGCTGCGCAGGATCTTGGTACACGGCCTTTGGAGTGTTTCTTCAAGATAACTCTGCCTTTGTCCAGGAATGGAATTATTGCAGGCTCCATGCTGGTGTTTATTCCTGCTGTTGGTGAGGTTGTTATCCCTCAGCTATTAGGTGGGCCGGAAACGCTGATGATTGGCAAGATTCTCTGGCAGGAGTTCTTTAATAATCGGGACTGGCCAGTGGCATCGGCTCTGGCAATTGTGATGCTGTTGGTTCTGTTGATTCCGATCATGATCTTTAATCACGCACGGCTCAGGGAAATGGAGGAACGGTCATGACAGGGAAGAAGTACAGTTTTTCCAATATCGTCCTTGGCTTTGGGTTGATGTTTCTCTACTTGCCCATGTTTATTCTGGTTATTTACTCTTTCAACGCTTCGAGGTTGGTAACTGTGTGGGCTGGTTTCTCAATCAGGTGGTACGGTGAATTATTCCGTGACCGCCAGCTTGTTGATGCTGTTATCACCAGCTTGGAGATTGCTGTGTCGTCAGCAACGTCCGCGGTTATTCTGGGAACCATGGCCGCATACTTGCTTAACCGATACGGACGCTTTCGTGGGCGTACACTGTTCAGCAGTATGATCACAGCGCCTCTGGTTATGCCAGACGTTATTATTGGTTTGTCACTGCTGCTGATGTTTGTGTCTCTGTCGACCAGCATTGGTTGGCCAGAAGACAGAGGTATGCTGACTATCTGGATAGCCCATGTCACCTTC
The DNA here is from genome assembly GCF_947331445.1 of Parendozoicomonas sp. Alg238-R29. GTDB lineage: Bacteria > Pseudomonadota > Gammaproteobacteria > Pseudomonadales > Endozoicomonadaceae > Sansalvadorimonas. The sequence continues at coordinate 4,976 of NZ_CAMZOG010000020.1, forward strand.
TGTACGGCTTATACGACAATAGTAATCAGTTCCCGCTTGCGGGAAATGGATATTTCTATTGAAGAGGCTGCCATGGATCTGGGCGCTTCTCCTTTGAAAACACTATTTGTCATTACACTGCCAACAATTTCACCAGCTCTGGTTTCAGCGTGGCTACTGTCGTTCACTCTTTCACTCGATGATCTGGTGATCTCCAGCTTTGTTGCGGGGCCAGGTTCAACAACACTGCCTATGGTTGTGTTCTCATCGGTGCGATTGGGTGTTTCACCAAAGGTTAATGCACTGGCGACGCTGATAATTTTTTGTGTGTCGCTGGCTGCCTTTGTGTCATGGTGGATGGCGCGCAGGGCGGATAGAAACCAGCGCGCAGCTTATCAGATGATGGGTCGAGATCAGTAAACAGTGCTTGCTCTGATAGTGGGATCAGGTCGGTTCCACTGTCAGAGTTAATGTATCGGTATAAGAACCAGATGGCTTGTTAGCTATCTCAGCATCATTAATTCTCACCCGCACTCTGGCATTCGTACCGTTATTGCAGTTGATGCTGGTGTGAGAACCTGTGAATGTAATTGATGGCATTGGAACCATTCAGTAATCGGAACTGGTTGCCTTGAGCATTGGCACTATCTGCTCGTAGTGTGTAATCGCCTCCGCCCCAAACAAATACACAGAAGTTCCGGGTTTCAAGGTAAGCGTTATCTGCACCATTTCTTGAATCGACCAGTACATCTTCAAGCCCACTGATCTTTGCCAGCTTTGGTAACTTCATCTCAAAGGGGATGCGAGAATGGTAAATACTGTTGTCTTGCCCCATATCCATACTGAGAGAACCATTGTAATTACCAGGCTGGGCAGCCTGAATTTCTGCAGCAGTCATTGTTACCCTGAGGGAGGCTTTGGCACTTTCCTGTGAGCAGTTCAGTGCTCCGGGAGTATCGTTTGTGAGCTGACTGGTAGAAACGTTAGCGTAATTACTGTTTGGGTTTCCACGCCATTGAAGGTTCAACTCTGGGCCGGTATTGCCACCAATTCGGTAGTTCCCGCTCCCTAAGCTAATAGCATTGGATTCTGTCCGGAACTGTACGTCGTAGGAGTGTTGTTAAGCCGGTTATATGCGAAAGCGCAGTCATCCTCCGTCACCTGCAGTGTTTGGGCTCCAGAGCCGGCGAGCATATCTTCGGTGGGAATAATAGTATCGAGACTGCTGATTTCCGCACAGGTATTACCATTGCACTCTAATGCTTGTGCAGATGCTGGAAGAAAGGGAACCAGAGCAACGTACTTCTTCATGCAGTTATTATTTTTGTAGCCTGTGCCCGGGCATTATATGGCAAAACTATGGGGATCTGGAAAGTTAAAAATCGTTACCAGTCTGAGATTAGTCGGGGCGAAAGGAAAATGGGAAAGGAAACGGGAGCTCATTTTTATCAGGCTCCCCTCTTATTTGAAGTCAGGCTGCGTTTTGTGAAAGAGATGGTTTGTTCTGTTTTTCCCACTCAATCAGTCGACGACCATGCCCAAGGGCGAAGTGCTCATAATCCAGTAAATTATTAATGATCTTCGCGGCACGCCATGCATTCAGGCTGAGCTGAGGCTCGGCAATGCCATGGCTATGCAAACCCGCATTTACAGCGTAAATGTTTCTGTTCGCAGGGCTGTCCCATTGCACCTGGAAGTTGCTGCCTAATTGAAGGTTTCCTTCAGAGAGATCAATGCTCGGGAGCAGTGGTTCCAGATACTCTGGCAACTTGTACTCAAAACCTGTGCAGAGAATGACACAGTCTGCCTCAATATGTTCACTACCCTGCTGGAAGTTATTGGAGATTTCCAGCTGGTAGCCGTTACCTGATTTGTTCATACCGCAAAGAGTTCTGTCTGGAAGAAGATTCCATGGAGGCATAGAGGCTTCTTCTACATAGGAGCGGTAATAAAGCTCTTCATACATCAGATTGAGGTAAGAGGGTGTTATACCGTCACTGGCCAGCTTCTGGCGGTCAGTGATCGTTCTCTTTCTCGAACTTTCAATACTGTGGAACGCTTCAACATAGGCTGGAGTGAAGAACTGGTTGGTGAACGGGCTTTCATCCAATGGTTCAAAGTTGGAACGGCGTGATACCCAGACAACCTCTGAGGGAGCGCCCCAGAGTCCATTCAGGCTATTCATAAACACTTCAGCACCAGTTTGCCCGCCACCGATAACAGCGACACGTTTGCCCGTCAGAGAAGGCTTCTGGTTGTTCAGGCTAGAGGCATGGAAGCAGTTCTCACCAGTGAAGGGCAGGGTGCATTCTGGCAGATGGGGAACTTTGCCCGTGCCGAGGCAAAGATTATTGGCTGTATAACTTTGGTCGTTGGTTCTGAGAATAAACGAACCGTTTTCAAATGACACTTCCCGAATACCGGAGTTGAACTGCAGATTCTGCAAGCCAGCAGCTACCCATGACATGTATTCGGTAAACTCCTGACGACTGATAACAAAGGACTCCAACGACATAAAGTCGTAGAAACGTCCTTTGGAAACCAGGAAGTTTAAAAACGACCATGGGCTTGTAGGGGAAACAGGCGTCACAAGATCTTTCAGGCAAGAGGTCTGCATACGAGCTCCGGGCAACATAAGCCCTGGATGCCAGCTGAACTGTTCCTTGTTATCGAAGAAAGCCGCATTGCATGTTGGAATGCCATCCAGCAGTGCAGCCAGGCTCAGGTTAAAAGGCCCGGCACCAATACCTGCGAGATCGAGTGATCCTTCAAAGCGTGTCATTGTTCTTTTCCAGTGAGGTGTAGAGAGGGTTGTTTAGCGGTGTGCCAAGTGCAGGTAGAGGGCGCTCAGCAGAATCATCGTAACCTTGTTTGAAGCGCACTCGATGCAGGCAAATACGTTCGATTTTTGGAGTAAACAGATTGAAGAGCGCATGACGCTCCTTTAGTTCTGGAGTGCTTGTCATATACTGCTGAAGAACAGAGCTGAGAATTCCGTAAAAGCGTGACTCGGAGAAATTCTGTTCGGCCAGAACGGTAGAAACAAAGCGCAATACCGTGACGAAGTGGCCAGTCAGCAGGTCGTGAATCAGATATTTTTCTGGTAGCTTGCCCAGAGTATTTTTTACGTCGGCAGGCAAACCTTCCTGCTCGGGGTAGTCTGTCTCAGTCAGGCGCAGGTCTCCCTGAAAGTCTTTCAGGGCCACTCGTGCCGGTATCCAGTTTTTCAGTACCAGAGTAATGTTCTGGCCATGGGCAACCAGCCCAACGCCATAGCGACACTGCAGGTGATAGAGCGGAACAACAACAGCATCAAACAGCTTTTCCAGCCACTCTTCTGTGGATAAACCCGAGAGGTGAATGTACTCACAGATAAGAGGGTTGCCGTTGCCATCTTTCTGGAAAAGTGCAGACACCAGCAGCGAACGTTCATCATCTTGTAAATGACTGACGACACTTTCACGCCATATGCACCCCAGCATCTCCTGAAAACGGTAAGGGCTGTTCTCTATCTGTTCGTAAAGGGGGTGTGGATAGAAAGCACCGGCAGGCTCCTGCAGGATAATTGCACGTCTCTGGCTTAATATCTCATCACTGGCTGCAATGTCTGCCAACCACTTGGAAACAACAGGGCCTGCAGTAATGTAGCGTCCAGGAATACCGCGATAGCAGGACGTATTCAGAATCGTTAACGGCAGTTTTATATGGGGTTGCTCAGGTCTCTCTGTATTGGCGAGAGTGCGGAGGGACTGCAGCGGTTGCATTAGATCACCGAACGGCCCGAGGTAAACAATATTCCGGTTGGCTAGTTCAGTCGCAAAATGGGCAGTCAGTTTGTTAAACCATTGCCATGGGTGAACGGGAAGCAAAAGATATCGGTTTCGATAAATATCTTCCCTAGCCAAAACCTGTTTAATACGAGTTTGCTCTGACTCATTGAGTACTGTGCTGAGCAGTGCACTTTCCTCAAAATCCGGGGACAATGCGAGTTGGCAATGATTACGATCTAACGCCAGCCAAACCAGCTGGATACCAGATGAGCTTTCCGTTGAGAAGTGTTGGTGATCTTCAAACCCCCAGCCCATACGGCCTTTGTTCGCGGCAATCTTTGGGTGACCATCCAGAAAAGCTTGCAAGCTGTCGTCAGGCAGTTGAACCAGTTCTGAAGCAGTCAGGTTCTGTTTGGCTAACACCTGCGCATCTGCCATCAGCGTATTGGCCAGTTCTTCAAGAAGGTTAGAAAGAGTGGCTGGTGAAGTCTCCAGCTCTTCACTGGCGTCGATATAGAACTGACGCACACAACTCTGAGCAAGTGTTGGGGAGCGCTCAATGCTGGAAGGTTCGACAACTGGTTGATCCCAAATATTACGCCACGCCCGAAAGTGGTAGCTGGCACCGCTTTTCAGTTTTAGCTGCCATCTATTGTCTGAAAGGATGGTTGGGCTGAACAACTCTTCCCAACATAACTCGCCAATCGATTTAGCAAGTAATTTGCGATTGGCCTGCTCCCAGATTTCCGGGTTGGATGACGGTGGAACAACCAGTGTATTTTTAGCGTCTATTTGAACAGGCATTACAGGCGCACCTTCTGGAAGAACTTATCCCTGCGACATTGAATCAATGCAGCACGTTTGTGAGGGAAATCGAATTCTTTCACAAAGAACCAGCTGGCAGGTTCCAGCAATTTCAACAAGCGTTTGTTATCTGCTCTTGGTTCCCCAACCAGAGTGCGGGTGCGAGGATCATCCAAGTACAGGAAGTGACTGAGGGCGCAGGTCCATGCTTTTGAGTAACGAGCGCCAAGAAAGTTGGTGTTGCCAACAAGTACATGGCTGCCGCGATCCCAATGGTCACACTCGTAATAAGGTCCAAGGCGATCTTCCGGAACCCAGTACATTTCCAGATAGCCCATGGCCTCGCCGTTCAGGCTTGCCAGTACCGGCCAGCTGTGGCGGTCTGCACGAAGAGTTTTAATGTATTCCTTCAACTCTTCCTTACTTTTATCCAGCTCCCAGAATTCAGCAACTCGTGGCTGATTCATCCAGTCATGAAAAATATCCAGATGCTTTTCCGGGTCGAGCGTTTCAAAGGTGACAAGTAGGTCGCTAGTAATGTCATAACGTTGGTAAAGGAGGCCACTTGGCTGCTCTTGTCGTAGAGGATGTTTAACACCTTTGTCGTTTGTTTCCCAAGTTTCTGTTACAGGGTTACGATTACCTCGCCAGTGCCAGAGCAGACCATTTTGATAAAACGCTGCCCGGTCGATAATCCCGAAACCTTTAGCATCCAAACGTGTTATCAGGCCATCGGCCAGACAGTGCTGGTGGAGATGATTAAGCAGATCAGAGTTCAGGATCAGTTCATCCAGAATCTGTGAACGGGAAAACAGATAATCTGTAAGCGAAGCCAGAAGTACAGATGTTTCTGACGACGGTTTACTACTGCCTCGGGCAAGAGTAACTGTCAGCTGAGTAGAAGGCTCCGCTTTCGCAAGTTCAATGCACAGGCGATCATCTCCCCGGTGAGCTTCCAGCAGATAGGTTGAAAGCAGGCCAAGTGTGACAGCGCCTGAGTTGGCAACAGGTATGGTGAATCCAACATTAGCTCTCATTATTCTTTCCTTTCCCTGGTGCCAGGTAATTCTTGAGATTTGAATTGCTCTTGAGAAGAGGGTTTGCCATGGGGTGATAAATCCCCAAAGGGTTGTCCAGCGTGTTTTCGTTCAGAGATTGTAAACAGCAGAAGAAGTTACCCTTGGAGAGCAACTCTTCGCTGTTGAGCATGTAATCCAGGCAGGATGTGTCTCTTGGATTGCTCTTGATAAGCCTGTGCAGAAGTTGTTTTACGTCTTCCAGCAAAAGTGACTCTTTAATATCGCCTGATGAAGCTAACGCCCCGGTAACACCAAAAGTGGTGTTGATAAGCAAGTAATAAGTGAACAGCTTATTGCCAATATCCTCTTCAACACGGTGCTCGTTGTGCTCTCCATGCTTCGGTAAAACATCTGCCAATAGCTTTTGAGCAACAGGGCTGAAACCTGTGCCCTGACAATCCCGGAACCAGGCTCGGGTTGGGTAACCCGTGGTTAAATCCATGAGCAGGTTTTGCTGGTGGGCACCAAACAGAAGACCGTAGTCAGCCTGCCCCACCAGAAGAGGTTCAATAGTGTTTTCCAGAAAAGCTTTGAACCATTCGCAGGTAACAACCGGAAATGTTCGTCCTTCGCTGAGGGCAAGGCTGCGAATGCGGTTAACCAGGCGACATTCGCCGTGTGGGTTGTCCTGGGTGAGGGTAGCGAGGAGTTCTATGTGAGGAGAGTTTTGCTCACTAAATGGATTTTCCCTCAGCACCGTCATGGTTTCCGGCATGGGGTTGCCATCCTGATCGCGTATCGCGCCATGTGCCGGCTCATTGATGATAGAGAACTGCGGAAAGCGCTGGCGAAACTCCTGCCCGGTGCCTGTTTCACCAAGAGCGCGATAAATCTCTTTGCCACGCTCAACTTCTTTCGGAAGAAGGTGGCGAACAGAGTTGGTGAGTTTCACGCTCAGGGAAAACTTAAGTATGAAAGAGGCATGGGGAGCGTGGATAGCTCGCATGGAGGATGTGGCTCGCCAGTGGGTTCCGCTAACTCCCAGATCTTTGAGTTTTCCGTTTTCTAAAAGGCTGGCTATCCAGGTGTTTTTCATCCATTGCTGAGCCTGCCATGGATGAGCCGGTAAGAACGTGAAGCCTTCTGGAATCTGGTTCTGAAAAATAATGCTCGGCCAGGAATCTTCATCAACAAGTTGTTGGGTTAACTCAGCAAACGACTTTTCATGAACACTGTCGGCACACAGGTAACTGTTCTCAATGACAAACCAATGGAGAGCAAAGCTTTGGCCAAACTCCGGGGCAAACTGGCGGGTGTCTGAGTCAACCATTCCCGTTCGACTTTTCGGCACAGGATGGATGGAGTGTCCTGCCAGCAAAGCCTGCTCAGATTCAGCAAAGAATGTTGGCTGGTGGAACAGGGATTCAAGCACATCGCGCCGTTCACTCAGTGCCATCTGGGTATTTCTGAGGCTGTTATCCACCCGCCCAAGGAAATCGGTTATGTCTTTTTCTGGAATCTTCTTTTCTTCAGCAAGCGTGTTGCACATGAGCTCAACTGCTTTCAGAAAAGGTGTCCTGACAGGAGAGGAATCCGGCAGCTGTTGCCAGATATCAAGATTGAACTGGTGACGCCCGGCAATACCCTGATGCTTGAAAGAGAGCACCAGCTGGCCTTCACTTTCCCTCAGTCTGATAAGTACTGCGCCCTCGGGCGATAGCTTCCACCCGTCCCACTCTCGTAAGAGCGCATTAAAGAAACAATTAGTAGCCAGCATTTCTGCTGCAGGACTGAAATGCGTCTGCACCGGTGCTTCCTGATATGGAGAATTGTTATTTGTTGGTAATGAGAATCGTTATCATTTAGTATTATGCTCACGGTAAGAGCAGAATTTCAACAGGGACTGATAAAAATGAGAGATACTTCCAAGCTCTCTGGCCAATCACATACGCTGGCAATGATTATTGCTGTCGTACTCCAGGGAGCTGGACAGACAGCACTACTCGCCTGTTTGCCATTGTTGAATGAGATAACAAAAGCAGGATATTCGTTGTTAACCGCTGCTCTTTCGGCAGGAATGGTAATGGTTCTGTTCACAGCTCCATTCTGGGGGGCGAGAAGTGACAGGTTGGGGCGGCTGACAGTTATTAGAATTGCTCTTTTGGCTATTGCGGTTGGCAATATTGTTCTCGCTCTGGTTGTGCTTGCAGCGGAGGAAAGTTTGTTAAGCCCTCTTGTGGTTGTTGCCTTAATCTTTGCCTCCCGAATTGTTTATGGTGCGTTTGTTGGTGGGCTGTATCCATCCGTTCAGGCTCATATTCTGGATACAACCCCTCATGCTCAACGTGCAAAAGCACTGAGTCGGGTATCGGCAGCAATAAACGTCGGCCGACTTCTTGGCCCTTTAGCTGGTCTTGTTGCTGTTCACTGGGGAGTCGCTGCTTTGCTGGTCGCCTTAGGCGTAGCTCCACTTCTGTTACTGATGGTGATGGGAGTGAAAGCGGGTAAAGCTGAGGAATCTTCAAAAGAAGAGGAGTCACCAAATATTCGTGAACCTCTCTGGCAGTTGTGCGGCCCTGTGTTTGTGATGGCTGTTTTTGTGACTGGTGTTTTTGGGGTTCTGCAGTTCAGCATCGGACCGGTTTTACAAACTCGATTGCAATTGAGTTCTGTGACCACGACAGAGCAGTTGTCTTCACTGATGATGGTGGTGTCACTGATCACGTTGATTATGCATGTGATCTGTTCACGACTTATGGGACGTCGGCATTTAACTTTACTGCGTGCCGGAGCAACAATTCTTCTGACGGGATGCCTTGTGCTGGTTCAAACGGAATCTATGTGGGCAATTTGGATTGGACTCTCCCTGGCAGCCGCTTCAGTCATGATGATGACGCCAGCTTACACAGCGCTTGCGGCAGAACAGGTTAACCATGAACGTGGAAAAATGACCGGGTTGTTAAGCATGATGCACAGTGGTGGCTATGCCATTAGCGGAATAGTGGCTGGAGCAGCCATGACTCTTGGCATTGATATGGTGATGTTTGGCGCTCTTGTTTTAGCCTCCATTCTCTTTTTAATTACCACAATTGTTGTGGATGATTCTCCTATAAAAATAAATTCCGATTATAAAAACCCAGATTATAAAAACCCAGATTATAAAAACCCAGTTGCACCAGGAGTGAATTGATGTCTCTGGAATATTTCAATGAAGAACAATCTATTCGTATGGAAGGCTGGCCACATGTTGAACTGGAGTTTGTAAAGCAAGCCAGTGATGCAGAAGCGCAGCAATGGCTGGACAATATGAATGCCTTGCTCGAAAAAAAACAGTCATTTGTAATGCTGATTCATGCTCGCCCTAACAGCCATTTTTCTCCAGAGGCACGTAAAGCCATGGGCTTATGGTTTAAAGAGCAGCGAGAAAGTCTTGGTATTTACTGTGCTGGTGTCGCACGTTTGGTAGACAGTGTTGAGCATGGAGAACGTGTTGTCAGTGAACGTATGAAAGCAGCAATGCCATTTCCCATGATGGCAACAATTGATAGAGACAAGGCGAATCAATGGATGAGTGAACGGCTCGTCGCTTAATTTTCGGAATGTGGTTCAACTATCTTGAAAGACTCCGTTCTACAAAATGTTGTTTTTATAAATGCAAATCATTATCATTCGCATGCGTTTGGTATAACAACACAAGAATCCTCCGGAAAAACAGCACATGACAGAGACAACATTTGTCACGAGACAATTGTCTTATATCGCAGAAAATCGCGCTGTGCTCGACGGTCTGGATATTTCTATTACCGCAGGAAAAATAACAGGAATTATCGGGCCGAATGGTTCTGGTAAAAGCACCCTACTAAAACTGTTATCAGGGCAAGAGCTGCCCAGCAAAGGGCAGCTGCACATTCTCGATAAACCTTTATCCAGCTGGAACCGCAAAGCATTAGCCCGCGAACTGGCGATGTTGCCTCAATCATCACCTGTACCTTCAGGCATTACAGTTAGAGAGCTAGTTGGCTGCGGGCGTTACCCCTGGGTTGGCTCTTTTGGCCGAATGACGGCGAAAGATCATGCTGCTGTTGATGAAGCTATTGAGAGAGCTGGTCTTGAAAAGCTTGCAAGCCGGGAGATGACACAGCTCTCTGGTGGGGAGCGGCAAAGAGCGTGGCTTGCTGTTGCGCTGGCGCAGGATACAAAAATCCTTCTGCTTGATGAGCCCACATCCTGGCTGGATATTTCTCACCAGCTCAATCTTATTGAAACAGTTCAAACTTTGAATCGTGACAAAGGTGTAACGATTTTGTGGGTGCTTCACGATTTGAATCAAGCTGCGCAATACAGCGATGAGCTGGTGGTTCTGAAAGAGGGCAAGTTGGTAACCCAGGGATTGGCAGAGCAGGTTGTTAATAAACAATTACTGCAATTAGTCTTTAATATTCACGCTGAAAAAGCTCAATGGAACAATGGCAATGAGTCGCTTTGGGTTCCTCAGTTAAATACATCAGTAAATAATCATGATGTGCCGTTGGAGATTCTGGAGGCGGCATCTTAATGATAGGCCGTGTGAAATATCTGGTTCTTTCTTCTGTACTCTTGATGTTGATCTCTGCGGTGAATGCAGATGAATATTTGCACGACTATGGATTAATAGAGCTCTCCGAAAAACCTGAGCGCATAGCTGCTTTGAACTGGACTCAGGCTGAATTTCTTTTGAGCCTGGGCATTACCCCCGCAGGTTTAACGACCATCAAAGGTTATCGCTACTGGCAATCCAATAACCCACCAATTCCTGATGGTGTTATTGAACTTGGCCACAGAGCTGAGCCTAGTATGGAAGAACTGTGGAGCCTGAAGCCAGATCTTATTCTTGGCTACAACTGGCGTCATGGCCGTTTGTATGAGCGTTTGGAAAAAATTGCACCTACTGCACTCTACAAGCAGTACCCCGATGCGGATGACTCTGGAAATTATCTCCAACGTATGCGGGATAACTATCTCCGTGTTGCCGAATTACTAAACCGAACTGAAATGGCCGAGCAACAGCTTCTGGAACTGGACGTTGTGCTTGCTGAAAGCCGCCGACGTATAGAGTTGGCAGGTTTGTCTGGTTCAAAGGTTATGGTTGGTAAGTTTGTAGGTATGGGGCTTGGATTAAGAACCTTTGGAGAAGGCTCTCTGGCTGGGGCCATTATTTCAGAGCTTGGCCTTGATAATGCCTGGGTGAAAACTCTTCCGGGCAGAGACTTTTCCCATATTGATCTGATGCAGTTGCCTTTTGTGGGAAGTGCCAGCTTTCTGCTGGTGGGAGATATCAAGGGTGAAGCGAGAACCATGACGACTTCTGCGGTTTGGCAACAGATGCCCGCGGTTCAGGAGAACCGCGTTTATCGCACGCCACAGCTCTGGGGGTACGGTGGACCACTTTCTGCCCGCCGCATGGTGGAAGAGTTTGTTAATCAACTGATTGGAGAGGCCGGATGATTCGGGGCAATGCCTGGCCGCCAGTGACAAGCTTTGTATTGATTGTTCTGCTTTTGGTGAGTGCCACTGTTTCTGTACACATCAGTAGCATTTCAGTAGATATATCGACTCTTTTGTTTGGCACGGGCGATACGCTTCAGCAGCTGTTATTAACAACGTTATTAATTCCTCGCACAGTCATGGCGCTTTTGTGTGGTGCTGGATTAGGTATTGCCGGTGTACTGATTCAGCAGGCTACACGTAATAACTTTGCCAGCCCTGCAACGCTGGGGGTTAATGCCGGAGCTTTGTTAGCCACCGTTGTAGGCATGGTTGTTGTGCCCGGCGTTATGGCGACAGCTCCAATTGTTGTGGCATTTGCGGGAGCCATGGCAACAACGCTCCTGGTGTTGAAACTCTCCCGAATGATCAGTGATTCCCCGGTCAACCTGGTTCTGGTGGGAATGGCCATGACATTGGCACTTGGTTCTATCAGTGCTGGGTTAATGATGTTCTGGGAAAACAGCCTTGAAGGTTTGTATACCTGGGGTGCGGGCAACCTCTCGCAACATGACTTTTCTGGAGTGAATCGTGTCTGGCCTGTTCTTCTGGTTTTAAGTTTTGTCAGTTGGGCTTTAGGGCGTTCTCTGGATGTTGTTGAACTGGGGCAGGGTGCAGCTCTCGGCCTGGGCATCAATGTTAATTTGATTGTGAATGGTTCACTGGTTGTTGCGTTAGTTTTGTCGTCTATGGTGGTGAGTGAAGTCGGCATGATCAGTTTTATTGGGCTTGTGGCGCCTCCGTTAACTCGCTTATTAGGTTTTCGCAGTGCCCGATCTTTAATCCCTGCATCAGCTGTGACTGGTGCGCTATTACTTCTTTGGGCTGACATGATGGCTCGTGTGCTATCTGGCCAGAATTACAGTCTTCCTGCCGGTGCGATGACAACATTGGTCGGCGCACCTTTTATGATCTTTATGCTGGCCAGAAACCGCCAGAGTAATGGCCGACTGCCAGCAACATCTGAAGCGGGTATTCACGCACTGATTAAGCTGAAACCAACACTGATATTGATGGTTTTATCCTGTCTTGCTGCTGTAACTGTTTTCTTTGCTCTTGGCGGATCTGGTTCTCTCGATTGGTGGGATCTGAGAGCACCAAGGGTTTTTGTAGCAGCTTTTGCAGGAATCATTCTTGGGATCTCTGGTCTTGTGCTGCAAACACTGCTGAAGAACCCTTTAGCCAGCCCTGATGTTTCTGGTTTAACAACAACAGGTGTGTTGTTTGCGGTTATGGGAGTTGTTCTTATTCCCGGAATTTCTTCAACAGGGCTTGTGGGGCTCACACTTATTGGCAGTTGTTCCGCCCTTTGCTTATTGTTGATTATTGGTCGGTTCACAGGGTTTCAGCCTCAGCTTTTCGCCCTTACGGGTTTGTGTTTGTCGGCACTGGCGGGAACTCTGATCAACATTGCGCTGGTGTTAGGCAGTAACCAGTCAACTGAGGTTCTGGTGTGGTTAAGTGGTTCGACGTATCACAGCAGTTTTGATTCAGCGAAGTTGCTTGGGTTTGCAGCCCTGACTGGATTAGTTGTGACCGGATTGTTCTGGCGCCGACTGGATATTATGAATCTTGGTTCTCTCTGGCCGGGATTATTGGGGATAAGAACAGCTCCGGTGATGATTTGGTTATTGGGCGCTGTTGCTGTTATCTGTTCACTCACAGTGTCCGTTGTGGGAGGTATTTCTTTTGTCGGGCTTATGGCTCCACACATCTGTCGTTTATCAGGTTTAACCAGTCACCGGTATTTGATTCCTGCGTCAGCTCTCACTGGCGTGATTCTTCTGGTATTGGGTGATTACTTTTCTCGCACCTTGATGTACCCGTTCGAACTGCCTACAGGGTTGGTTGTGTCGTGTATCGGCGGGTTCTATTTCATTGTGCTTCTAGTCAGCGGCAAATACCTGCGCCGCAAATAATTTCTAATAACTAAAAACGTTTGATGAGCCAGCCCCGCAGGAAGTGGGACACAATAAAAATAAGGATTTGTTGAGAATGATAAGCAATAGCTTTGACTCAAAAAATAAACCAAATACACACTGGAGTAGAACAATGAAAATACACCAGCACACGATTGCACCAAACCGGCTGGCTCTGGCGATAGGCGTGGCTCTCTACAGTGGCATTGTCTCTACAACTGCTAACGCGACACCAACAAAACTGGAAAGTGTGGTTGTAACTGCAACCCGCTCAGCTGAAAGCATCTCTTCTATTTCTGGGACTGTTCAGGTGATTGATGGCGAGCAGATAGCCGAGCAAGTAACACCTGGTGAAAAGCTTTCCGGCATTTTGGAAAAGCTGGTTCCTGGTATGGGCCCAAGTACTCAGACTGTGACTGATCGCACTCAAAGCATTCGTGGCCGTAAGGTACTGGTTCTGATTGATGGTATTTCTCAGGAAGACAACCGTCAGGTAAGCCGACAGATGAACAGCATCCGCCCTGAAAACATCGAAAGAGTTGAAGTTGTTTCCGGTGCCAGCGCTATTCATGGTGGTGGTGCAACCGGCGGTATCATCAACATTATTACCAAGAGACCAGAAGGCGACGGTATCCATTTTGCCTCTGAGGCTGGCATTAAGGTGTCTGACAGTGAATTGAATGCTTATAGCCTGCATCAGAGTGTAAGTGGGCGTCAGGGGGCTTTCGACTTTCTGGTGAGTGGTACTTTTGAGCAGCGTGACAGCATCTTTGATGCTGACGGTAAGCGGGTTAACCCTGATCCATCTCAGGTCAGTCGTAGTGATACCGACACTAAAGACGCTCTGATCAAGTTGGGTTTTGATTTCAACGACACCCAACGTCTGGAAGCGACTGCTCAGATTTTCCGTGATGAGATGGACACTGACTATGCTCCGAATTATGGAACAAACCTCGCTAACCTTGCGGACAGATCTGCAGCTATCACCGAACCTGTTAAAGGGCTGGAACTGGCTGATCAGCCGTACACCCATCGTGACAGCCTGACCTTCAAGTTTACAGATGAAGAGTTCTTTGGCAGCCGTTTAGAAACACAGGCTTACTACCGTACACGTGAAGCCCGCTTCTACCCTTACGCTTATGATTTCCGTGCGGCACTGGACGGTGCTCTGAGAATGCCTGGCGCCAACCTGCTGATTCAGGATGATGTGATCGTAAACCAGTCTACGTCCAAGTCAGAGGTGTATGGCATAAAGGTCGTTCTGGATACTGACATTAGCGACAGTTTGCGTGTTTCCCATGGCCTGGACTACGACGTAGATAAAGGTGAGCAGAAAGCCCGTAGTTATGATGATGAAACTTTTGTTGCCAGCAATGGACTAGCGCTTAAGCCTGTTGGCGGTTCCTATGATTACGGCCCAGATGTTACTGCGAAAACGTTTGGTGCTTTTGTTCAAAGCTCCTACGATATTCGGGATGATGTAACTTTGAACTTTGGTTTCCGTCATGAGCGAGCCAAGCTGGATATCAGCGATTACAATCCAATTGCTGAAACGTGGTTCTTGCCAATTTATACACAACCTGTGTTTGCTCCTTTCCTTGGTGGCAGCGCACTTCCTGATATTCGTACACCTCTGAAAGGAGACACTAAAAAGTACAGCGCCAATCTGTTCAATGGTGGTGTTGTATATCGTCTGGATGATGAGCAGGAAGCATTTGCAAATTACTCTGAAGGTTTTGAAGTTCCAGATGCTGCGCGGATACTGCGTAATGCATACTCCAAAGAAAGCATTTTAACCCGCATTCCTGCAGCCTTTGTTCCTGGTGCAACAGCGACAAGTGTTCAAGATGCCAATCTTGAAGCTATTAAGATTAAGAGTTACGAGCTGGGTTGGCGTGGACAGTTTGCTGACTGGAATGCTAACGCGACTGCATTCTACAACGAGTCTGACAAAACCATCGACTTTAATGCAGACTTCAGCGTTGATCTGCTGGACCAAAAGAAGAAGATTTACGGTATCGAAGCGGGTGGTGAATACTTCCTGAATGATAACTGGAGTGTGGGTGGTCGCTATGCTTTCACCGAAGGTCGTAGTTATTACAAGGAAGTTGGAAAGTGGCTTGACCTGCAAGCTGCAGATGTATCCCCTGAAAAAATCATGGCCCATATTGCCTACGAGCAGGGTGGGATGAATATACGTCTGCAGTCCGCGACCTTTGCTGACTACAACAAAGGTAAGAGAGTAAACAGTAGCAATAAGATTATTAGCCAAGAGGTGGATGGTTATACAACCGTTGATTTGATGGCTACCTTTGAGTTGCCGATCGGTACTCTTAATGCAGGTATCTCCAACCTGCTGAACGAAGATTACGAAACGGTATACAGCCAGTGGGCTCGTCAAACTTATGATGGTTTGAGTGCTCACAAAGCTGAAGGCCGTGCGTACTCCCTCAGCTACCGCATCGAGTATTAATCTTTACTCTCGGTCGGTGTAGCAATCGTTGCACCGGCTTTGCTCTTTCCTTCATGCCTTTCATTACTCCTCATGGTTGTGCGAGACTGCGATTTATTCAATCCACTTTTCTTCATCAAAGCAGTAATAATTCGTGTACAAGGATGTTATGGAGCGGTTCTCGCACCTCAAAGCTGATCTGGTTCTTTTGCTTGTAACTATACTGGCCGCCTTTGGCTGGATCTTTTCGAAAGAAACCCTGACAGAACTTCCCCCCTTGTTGTTCCTTGGTATCCGCTTTTTTACTGCCGGTTTGTTCCTGTTTATTACTCACCGTGGCAGCTGGAAGACTTTGAGTCATCACCCGCTGAAAGAGCAGGTTTGGCAGTTGGGCGGAATTATGGCTGTAGCATTGCTGTTTTGGATTCAAGGCCTAGCCAAAACAGAAAATCTAGGAGTGGGTTCTTTTATCACCAGCCTGGGAGTTGTGTTTGTTCCTCTCGTAGCGTGGTTGATGTTCCGTGAACCCATTGGAAGAAGTACACAACTGGCAGTACCAGTGGCTGTGTTTGGTTTGGGCTTTCTATCTCTGGATGGAGGTTTGAGCTCAGACCCCGGACATATTTTCTTTCTGGTAGCAGCCGCTCTTTTCTCTGTTCAGTTCACTTTGATTTCTCGCATTGCTGCAAAGGTTCCGGCTATACCGTTAACGGCTGCACAACTGATGGTTGTTGGTATTGTCGGGTTTGCTGTTTCCGCATTAACGGAAAACTGGCCATCATCCGTTTCTGTAGAAATCTGGGGCTGGTTACTGGCAAGTATTTTGTTTGCTACAAGTTTGCGGTTCTCTTTGCAAACCTATGGGCAAAGCCTTGCGCCAGTTAGCCATGCTGCTCTGATTATGATTCTGGAACCCGTGTGGACTGCGTTAGCAGCTGCATTCTGGTTTGATGAAAGCATGGCTGCATTAGAGATTTTTGGTTGTCTTCTGATATTCAGCGCCCTGATTATCGGGCGCTGGAGTTTGTTGATATCTAAGCGAGCATAGGGGCTAGAGCTGATCCAGCTGGAATTTTTTGCCCAGAATCTTATGGACAAAATTTCTTGGGAGCCAGCGTGCCAGAAAAGGTAAAGAACCACTGCCGTTACCATAGCGAATAAGTCGGGGGTTCTTACCGTTGTTAACGGCTTTAACAATCGCCTCTGCCATCCCTTCAGCCGATGACGGATTATCCTGAGATGCTCCAGCCCGAGCGAGAATAGCTTTTTCTATAGATCGGTACAGAGAATTTTTAGAAAGAACGCTCAAGTTCTTGGTAGCAGTATTACCAAAGCTGGAGCGAATCGCGCCAGGCTGTACATCAATCACATGAACACCAAACGGTTGCAGCTCCATTCTCAGGGCTTCGGTTAGAGTGCTGAATGCGGCTTTAGATGCGCAATACATTCCTGAGAATGGTGTGGTCAGAATACCGGAAACACTGGTGATATTAACGATGGTCCCGCTCTTCTGTGTCACCATGGTTGGAACCACTTCTTGAATAAGTGCAACAGGAGCAAAAGTATTGGTTTCGAATTGTTGCCTGAGGGATGACTCCGGGCTTTCAGCAATCGGCCCCATGGCGCCGTATCCTGCGTTATTTATCAGCACATCAATTCGGCCATCTTCCTGAAGAATTTTCGTAACCGCAGCTTTTCGGCTCTCTGCACTGATGACATCCAGGGCTAGAGTTTGAACACCACTGTTTTTTAAGTCAGAAATAGATTCAGGGTTTCGGGCTGTTGCCCAAACTTTGTAATCAGAGTTTTGGAATGCAAGAGCCAGAGCTCGACCAATACCTGTTGAACAACCGGTAATAAAAACAGTCTTCTGCATACAGGCTCCACTTCTTATAATAATTTATATCGTGGATATGGTAACAGGCTGCTCTGTTTCTTCTACGGCTTGGGCTTCGTTTAAGTAGTGAATCGGTACTCGTTTCATGTTGCAGAACAGTTCATAAGAAATTGTGCCGGCGTGGTGGGCAACCTCTGTAGCCGGTAAACCATTGCCCCATAGGGTTACAGTGTCGCCAATGTTTGTGTTGGGAAGATGGGTGAGGTCAATAGTCATCATATCCATAGAAATACGACCAAGGATTCTTGTTCGCTGACCATTTACCAGAACCGGGCTCCCGCTGGGGGCGTGGCGTGGGTAACCATCAGCGTAGCCCATGGCAACAACGCCTACAGTGCAGGGGCGGTCCGTTACATACGTTTGGCCATATCCAATTGGCACACCAACACCGAGTTTACGGATCGCGAAAATCTGTGAGGTCACTTCCATCACAGGTTTCAACTGATCTGCCAGTTTGTGCGATGTCGTAAATGGCGAAGACCCATAGAGCATCAGCCCTGGCCTAACCCAGTCACCATGAGCTTCCGGCCAGTGCAGAATGCCTGCTGAGTTACAGGAACAGGTTTCTTCACTCTTGCCTGCTATGGTTTTGGCAAAAAGGGCAATCTGTTCAGGCGTGGCAGATTTCTCTGGTTCATCGGCACAGGAAAAATGAGTCATAAGAATCATGCGATTAACCGCACTGCATTCTTTGAGTTGCTTATAAGCACCGGGAAATTCTTCTGAAAGGAATCCTATCCGGTGCATACCAGTGTCGATCTTCAGAAAAATATTGAAAGACCTTTTCTTCCACCGTTTCAGGATATCAATTTGCTCCTGCTGCTGGATAACCGCGGAGAGGTTATAGTGCTCCATAACAGGTAACTCGTCCGCGCCATAGAAACCTTCCAGTAGAAGTATGGGGCTTTTTATGCCCGCTTCTCGCAGAACAATCGCTTCTTCTATGCAGGCAACAGCAAGGCTGTCTACTTTTTGTTCTTCAAGAACCTGAGCGATGGGGATAGCGCCGTGACCATAGGCATCCGCTTTGATAACACCAATCACTTTTGTGCCTGCAAGGGTGCGGGCAAACCGCAGATTGTGTCTCAAAGCGGATAAATTTATGGTGGCCTTGGTCGGGCGGCTCATCTTATGGGTGACTCCAGTCCGTGAAGCATGAAACAATACGCCTCTTTTACCATGATCATGCTCAGTGGGAAATGCGAAGCTTCACATCTTCGTAAACAGAGTGTCATGGTTTCTGCAACTCTGCACTATTATGGATAGCTGTCGTTCCCAGGGCAGCCCAACACATCGTTGATTGTCGAATCATGAGAAATCGGAAAGAAGTCACCCGACAGCTTGATCGGATTGACCGTAATATTCTACGAATTCTGCAAGAGCAGGGTCGTATATCTTATGTTGATCTGGCCGACAAAGTAGGCCTGAGCACGACGCCTTGTATGGAACGGGTTAAGCGCCTTGAGCGTGAAGGCGTTATTCTGGGCTATAGTGCCAGGCTCAACCCTGATTTCCTCGAAGCTGGCTTGCTGGTGTTTGTTGAAATCAGCCTGGAGACAAAATCTCCGGGTATTTTTGATGAATTCCGCAAAGCTGTTATCAGCCTGCCAAATGTTCAGGAGTGCCACTTGGTGTCCGGTAACTTTGATTACCTGATCAAGGCTCGCATTTCTGAGATGGCGTCTTATCGAAAGCTGCTTGGGGATATCCTGCTGCGTATGCCGGGTGTCCGTGAATCCAAGAGCTATATCGTGATGGAAGAGGTCAAGGAGACTATGAACCTTCCTATTGCTGAGTAATTGGTAATAACGGAATATTTATGTATTCCCGCAGGGTTATTAGAGGAACGTACTGAAAACCTGTATAACGGCACAGAACGTTCCTCGCATTAAGAATGAAGTTTATCGCTCGCCCTTTCTCTCTGAATTAAAAATCACGAATAAAGTAATTCAGAGCAACCTGATCCTGGTCGGAAATATTTTTGATATGAAAGCCTGCGCCAAAATCTTTAGTGAAGCTTGAGGGTTGGCACCACATACATTCTGCAGAAAGCTCAATGGCACGGGTGTTGTCCATTTCTGGCAGCTCCAGGGTCAGGTTTATCACTTCTTTTGGTTGCACCTTTGATGGTGAAAGCAGCATAAAACCCTCTTTGGAGATATCAAAAATACGGCCGAGAGGCGTACCGTTCTGTGTTTGGAAGACATTCGCCGTGCAGGAAAGTCGCTTACGCATATGGCGGCGTTGTTCAGTCGAGGTGTCGGTCATAAGTTCTCTTTATGCAAGAGCCGCACATGGCTTTTGTTATTTTCTTTATCCGTTAGAGAATAACCACAGGAGGACAACAGTACAAATTTGACTGTTTTATGACCTCTGGTAACCCACTGCATTTCTACATTTACTACAAGATTTTTTTAACAAAGCTGCGGCTTGGGGCCGCATCAAACTTTCCACAGCTTACTGCGTTTGTTCTTATTCAATAAAACCAGCTGTGATAGTTTTGTGATGGTTTTCATAAAAGTTGATGACAATAAATATTTATAAGAGCCGGTGAAGATAGAGCGGATATTGTGACTAAACTTTAGGGATATGTAGTGTGCGGAGGGTTGGACTGCTACCACAGTGATCCTCCAATAATAAAAGCCAGCGGAGGGATCCCGCTATGTTTGCCGAGATGAAAAATACACGGACGAGTGAGCTGCACCTCTGGTCCGATGAAGATACAGGTCTTCAGGCTGTTATTGCTATCCACGACGCCAACAGAGGCCCTGCACTTGGGGGCTGCCGATTGTTCTCCTACAAAAGTTCTGATGACGCTATTCGAGATGCTATCCGTTTAGCTCAAGGCATGAGTTATAAGGCAGCACTTGCTGGCGTTGAGCAGGGCGGAGGAAAGGCAGTGATTATGGCTCCACGGGAAATACACAACCGCGAAGCCTTGTTTAAAGCCTTCGGTCGTTTTGTTCACAGTTTGGGTGGGCGTTATATAACGGCTATGGATGTTGGCACTCAGACTCAGGACATGGACACTATTGCCAGCATAACGCCTCATGTTTCCTGTACTTCTCAAACCGGTGATCCTGCGCCATACACTGCGCTGGGTGTTTTCAACAGTATTAAAGCAGCGCTGGATGCGAGTCCTGATCTGTCTGGTGATATCACCAATAAACGGATTGCTGTTCAAGGGTTGGGTAACGTTGGTTTCGCTCTGTGTGAAATGTTGAGTAATGCAGGAGCTGAACTGATTGTCAGTGATATAGACCCAGCCAAAGTTGTTCAGTGTGAGGAATTATTTTCTGCCCGCTCGGTGCCTCCATCAACCATCCTGTCTGTGGAGTGTGATATCTTCAGCCCTTGTGGTATGGGCGGGATTCTGCAAACAGATACCGTGAAAGAACTCCATTGCAACGCTATTGTTGGTTCAGCCAATAACCAGCTTGCCACTCCGGAGGCCGGTTTAGCTCTTCACCGTCAGGGCATACTCTATGCACCGGATTTTTTGGTGAATGCCGGTGGTTTGATTCACGCCTCTCTCTCCCATCGTGGGAGGCCAGCTCAGGAAATTAATGAGCGTATCCATGATATTGGAGCAACCCTCGCCAAAATATTCCAGCGACACCGAACCAGCGGTGAACCCGTTAGCCTGATTGCAGACCGCATGGCTGAGAATTCTCTATACGGGCCAGAACTACTGCAACGCAGCGCATAAGGAGAACATCATGCCTACAACACTGGATGGAGGTGGTCTATTCAGGGTTCATAGCGGTGATGTTCCTTTTGTTCGCTATTTGAATCCTGAAGGTCAACCTACTCAACCTTTGCCCAGCTGGGTAAAGGATGGCCAACAGCTGGTGGCTTACTACAAAGCTATGGTGAAAGCCCGGGAAGCCGATCGTAAAGCCATTGCCATGCAACGCACAGGACAAATGGGAACCTATCCCTCTTGTTTAGGGCAGGAAGCGCCAGGCGTTGTGTATGGATCATTGATGAAGCCGGAAGATGTTCTGGTTCCTTACTACCGAGATCTACCCGGACAACTCTTACGAGGTGTGGAGCTTTCGGATATTTATCTGTATTGGGGTGGTGATGAGCAGGGAAGTGCCGGAGCTGGCTACGGACAAGATATGCCCAACTGTGTACCTATTGCGACACAGGCAGGTCATGCGGTTGGTATAGCCTCAGCATTTCGTATTCGGGATGAACACCGAGTTGTCGTAATAACCTGCGGCGATGGCGCAACATCCAAAGGCGACTTTCTCGAAGCTTTAAACCTTGCCGGTGTTTGGCAGTTACCTGTCGTATTTCTTGTTGTGAACAATCAGTGGGCGATTTCCGTTCCCCGCCATGCACAGTGTGGTGGTGTTACTCTCGCGCAAAAAGGTGCCGGTGCCGGGCTTCCCTGTGTTCAGGTTGATGGTAATGATGTGATTGCACTGCATGAGGTTATTGGTTCTTCCATTGAACGTGCCCGGGCAGGAAAGGGTGCAGTTGTGATCGAAGCGGTTACCTATCGGTTATGTGATCACACAACAGCAGATGATGCGACGCGTTATCGTGAGAACGATGAAGTTCACAAGGCTTGGGAAGAAGAACCGGTGAAACGATTGCAAGCCTACCTTCACGAGCAAGGATTATGGACTCCGGAGCAGGAGAAAAGTCTTCAGAAGCAAATCACTCAGGATATCCACAGGGCAGTAGAAACATATCAAGCTACGCCCTTACAGTCGGTGTCTGAATTGTTTGATTATCACTACGCTGAAACACCGAAAGGTCTGCGGCAGCAAATGGAAGAAATGCTGGGAGGGCAGAATCATGAGTGATGATAAAAAAACTCTGGTAGAAGCCGTAAACCTTGCACTTGACCATGCTTTGGCTGACGACAAAGACGTTGTTCTTCTGGGAGAGGACGTTGGCACCAATGGCGGGGTGTTTCGAGCCACTCAGAATTTAAAACAAAAGTATGGTTTGAAGCGAGTAATGGATACCCCGCTGGCAGAAACATTAATTGCTGGTATGACTGTTGGTATGGCGACGCAGGGCTTAAAGCCTGTGGCTGAAATCCAGTTTATGGGGTTTATCTTCGCCTGCATGGAGCAGCTGGTAGGGCATGCTGCCCGTATGAGAAACCGAACCCGTGGTCGTTTAACCTGCCCAATGGTTATGCGTGCTCCCTTTGGTGGCGGCATCCATGCTCCCGAGCATCACTCTGAAAGTACAGAGGCATTGTTTGCTCATATTCCTGGTTTGCGGGTAGTCATTCCGTCTTCACCAGTGCGAGCTTATGGTTTGCTTCGTTCGGCTATCGATAACCCTGATCCGGTTCTGTTTCTTGAGCCCAAGCGTATTTATCGGGTGCAGAAACAAACTCTGCCTGAAGCCGGAAGTCGCCTACCTCTGGATACCTGTTTCACCCTACGAGAAGGAAGTGATCTGACACTGGTTACCTGGGGAGCTTGTGTGCGGGAATGTCAGGAAGCTGCAAGAAAACTTGCCAAAGGGGGAATAAGTGTAGAGCTGGTTGATGTGGCAACAATCAAACCCTTGGATATGGATACCATTCTGGCATCCGTACGCAAAACCGGCCGTTGTGTCATTGTGCATGAAGCTGCCAGAAGCTTTGGTGTTGGAGCAGAGATTGCGGCGAGGGTTTCAACAGAGTTGTTTCATGAACTGCGAGCACCGGTGCAGCGAGTAGCTGGGTATGACATAACGATGCCGTACTACCGGATGGAAGATCACTATATGCCAAGCTGTGAACGCATAATGTCTGCGTGCAGTCGTTTATAGTGTAAACAACTGTGTTCATCGCTCGGCTCTGACTGGCTGTAGATATTCAACCCGCTTGAGTGGCAAGGTAAGCCTTTCCTCCTTATTTCAGATCTGTCTTAGTAAACTGATTTACAAGATCAGGTAGACCTTTAGATTGAGGGAATTCGAAACCTATAGGAAATTGAATACTCCTTTGTAGGTTGGTCTTGGCTTGATTTATCTGACTTTGGTCTCCTTCTGTATGAGCATCAATATATGCATAGTATGCACTCATCGCCTCAGCAGGGTCTGCACCTGCATTAAGTTGCCCGGTGAGGTAAAAATCAGGACTCATTTCCAGTTTAAAAGAGTTGGATGTGGGGTTTTCTACAGAAACTGATTTCGCAGATTTCAGCCATACCAAGGTGATTTTCTTTTCCAGAGGAGTGGGTTCCGCGAGAAGGGAAGACCCGGTGCAAAGCTGTTGAACATAATTTGTGTTGATGAAGTGGAGGGTGGCCTTTTGTAATTCATCGGTGATGGATTGTGCGTCAGCTGCTTCCATAGTGAATGTTGCGATGAAACCGTTTGGTAGGTCAGAGTCAGATTCCTGCCCTGGCTTAAGAAGCCAATTCTCGAGGCACTTATCTGCGGCATCATGATCACGAAAAACGGACGTGTCGAAAATGTAAAATTGGGTTTTACCATCCCGGATAATCATTGTGGCACTATGTTCCATCTTTTTGAAAAGTTCTTGTTTCTGGCTATCTGTCAGGTCGAAATTTGAACCCAGAAGGTTAATAAAACTTGAGATGGTAAGTGGTGATGAGCAAACGCTCGGCAATACTGGTTTGGGACTGAGAGATAGAGAGCGATAGTTGAGATCCCTGTTGTACGGGGGGCGATATTTTTTGGTTGAGTCTTCCGAACAATGTGCTCGATGGGAGTGGGTTATTTTTGAATGATGCTTGACGGTGTGTTGGTAAGAGCCAAAGGTAACACCTTGGGATGAACTCTCTTCCTGGCTCTTTATCTTTGTTTGACTATTAGGAGAGACAACGGAATTTACTGAACTCCAAAGCTTTTTAGATGAGTGATCCATATTACTCTTTTTCTCAAATTAGTTATCGAGTTTTTTGGAAATTGAGAGGCAGGTTAAGTTCTCGGGTTTTGGTTAATAGTTTGGTTTGCTTTACATGCCTGTTTATGAATCAGGAGTCATGCAGGCTGGCCGGAGCCAGCCTTAAGAAGAGTCAGGAAAAAGAAGTTTGGGTAGGTTTGTTATCTGGCCATCCTGACAGGCGGGTCAGGCTAAGGGCGAATATAACGATAAGCGCACCAATCCATGGGGTATCCATCAGAGTCATATCTGAGACCACATGGCCGCCAATAATGGAACCGACAGCGATACCAATATTGAAAGCAGCAATGTTAAGGCCAGAGGCAACATCTACAGCTTTGGGCGTATATTTGGTGGCCAGCTTAACCACATAAACCTGCAAACCCGGAACATTTCCAAAAGCGAACCCACCCCAAACCAAAACTGTTAATACAGCGGTTACAGGGTGACCAGCGGTAAAGGTGAATACGAAAAGTATAAGGGCGAGCATGCCATAAATAACTGTTAACGCATGTACAGGGCCTTTTCGGTCTGCCAGCTTACCACCCCAGATATTACCCACAGCAACCGAAACACCGTATACAAGCATTACCAGGCTGACAGCATTGGATTGAAAACCCGATACCTGTTCAAGAATTGGAGCAATATAAGTAAAGGCAGCGAAGGTTCCGCCATAACCAGCAGCTGTCATTGCGTATACCAATAGCAGACGAGGATGGGTTAAAACTTGAAGCTGGTCTCTGATACGTGCTGGGGCTGCCTGTTTCAGGTTGCGAGGCACCAGCATTGCACTACCTGCAAGAGCAATAACGCCCAGAATTGATACCACCATAAAGGTTGCACGCCAGCCAAGCATCTGGCCGATCCAGGTGCCCAGAGGTACGCCGGTTACCAGAGCAACAGTAAGGCCAGTGAACATAATGGCAATGGCGCTGGCTTCTTTCTCTTTAGCAACCAGACTGGTGGCAATAGTTGAACCAATGGAGAAGAAAACGCCATGGGCCAGCCCCGTAAGAATTCGGGCCACAATCAATGAGCTGTATCCGGGAGCCTTCCATGCCAGCAAATTACCAATAATAAAAAGTCCCATCAGAGAAAGCAGTACACTCTTTCTGTTCCAGCGGTTTGTTAAAGCAGTCAGTACCGGTGCCCCAATGGCGACACCAAAAGCATAAAGGCTGACCAGCAGTCCAGCGGATGGCAGGGATACATGAAGATCCTGAGCAATGGTTGGTAGCAGGCCGACAATAACGAATTCAGTTGTTCCTATAGCAAAGGCACTGAGCGTCAGCGCCAAGAGAGCAATTGGCATAAGATGCACTCGGCATGAGTTAAGATGGTACGCATTGTGCGGATTGTTTCTTGTGTGAAAAACAGCATTAATGGCAGATTACTTTTGTTGTTGTGACATAAATGACTCGTTCTGATGATCTTGAAATTTTGATTGCGGTTGCCGATTTGGGCAGTTTTTCCCGAACAGCTGAGATGCTGGATGTTCAGGTGGCTAAGGTTTCCCGCACAGTTGCTCGCGTTGAACAACAGTTGGGGATAACGCTTTTCCAAAGAACCACCCGCCGGGTGGAACTGACGGAAGAAGGGAGAGGTTTTCTCAATATCTGTCGTGTAGGGTTGGGAAAAATTGTGGAGGCAGAAGAATGGTTGAAGTCTCGGCAGGAAGCCCCTTCCGGTAAGTTACGCATTAACGCTGCCAGCCCTTTCATCCAGCATCAACTAGTGGGTTTGATCGCAGGGTTTAATGATCTTTATCCACACATCAGTGTTGAACTGCAAACCGGGGAAAGTATTGTCGACTTGTTGGAGAAGAGAACTGACGTTGCCATCCGGCTTGGTGCTCTCAGCGACTCTACACTTTATTCGCGTATGTTAGGGCGTTCGCCTCTGTATCTTGTTGGCAGCCCCGATTATTTCAGCCGCTATGGAATGCCCAAAACAGCTACTGAGTTAAGACATCATCGTATCTTAGGTTTTATTGCGCCAACAGCTCTTAATCATTGGCCTGTTGGCAGTGGTGTAGAGATTGAACCGGATACATCGTCAAGCAATGGAGAGATTCTTCGTCAGCTATGCCTTGCGGGTAATGGTATTGCCTGCCTGTCGAACTTTATGGTGCACAAAGATCTTTGCAACGGTGATCTGGTGAAGGTGTTAGAGGCAGACATGATTTCTCCACATCCACGAGAACAAGTGCAGGCTGTTTATTATCGTAATACTGCGCTGGCAAGCAGGATTAGTGTATTCCTGGACTTTATATCGGATTGTTTAGAATTGTAGGAAATCAGGGCATTTGCAATTGCGAATGCCTTGGATGGTAAAGGTTATGAGTTGGCCGTTTTACTGACAGGGGATTCCATCAGTACAACAGCTAGGAAACCAAGAAACAGCGATAACGCAATGACTAGAAATGAATCGCTAAATGCCATAATTCCTGCGTCTCTTAGCACCTGCCGTATAACTAGCACCTGCCGTATAACTAGCGCCAGATTCTGTTGCAGGGAGAGATGGAAAGTATGTTGGGGTAAATAGCTGGTATTTATCTAATCAGAAAGTAGGGTGTTTTTTGCTGCGGGCTCAAAAGTCATTTGTATTTTCCAGTATGTTTTACACCCGCGTGCCAGAATAGACTGCCCACAAGTTCCTACTTGTGGAGATGTCTGCGATGACTGCAACGCTGTTCTCACCGATCAAACTTGGCAACCATTCTCTGAATAACCGGATTGTGATGCCACCTATGACCCGCTCCCGTGCAACCCAGCCGGGCAATATCGCAAACGATATGATGGCGGAATACTACGGTCAGCGTGCTTCTGCGGGGCTGATTATTGGGGAAGGTACCCAAATTGCTGGGAATGGTCAGGGTTATGCGTGGACTCCTGGTATTTACACACAGGAACAGATAGTCGGCTGGAAGAAAGTTACCGACGCTGTGCACGCAGAAGGTGGCGTAATCTTCGCTCAACTCTGGCACGTTGGCCGTGTGACTCACCCGGATAATATCGGTGGTCAGCAGCCTATTTCCTGCTCTGCTATCCGTGCGGAAGGGGTAAAAGTCTTTATCGACAATGGTTCCGATGCTCCCGGTTTTGTTGATGTTGTTGAGCCTCGTGAAATGGCTCTGGAAGATATTTCTGAAGTTATTGAGCAGTATCGTCAGGCCGCATTGAATGCTGTTGAAGCAGGCTTCGATGGTATTGAATTGCATGCGGCTAATGGTTATCTGGTCAACCAGTTTATGGATTCCGAATCAAACGCTCGCACTGACCAGTACGGTGGCAGCCTGGAGAATCGTCTGCGCTTCATGGATGAAGTGGTCGCTGCAATGGTTACTGCTATTGGGGCAGAAAAGGTTGGGGTGCGTCTGGCTCCATTGACCACTCTGAACGGCACTGTGGATGCGAACCCTGAAGAAACCTATGTAGAAGCTGCGCGTGTACTGAACAAGCATAAGATTGCTTTCCTGCACATTGCCGAAGCTGACTGGGATGATGCGCCGCTGATGCCTGTATCTTTCAAGAAAGCTGTTCGTGAAGTCTTTGAAGGTGTGACCATTTATGCAGGTAAGTACACTCCGGAAACGGCTCAGAAAGCTCTGGATGAAGGTTGGGCTGATATGATTGGCTTTGGCCGCCCATTCATTTCTAACCCTGATTTGCCTACACGTATCCAGAACCACTGGGGGTGGGCTGCTCACGATCCTGATACCCTGTTTGGTGGTCGGGAGAAAGGCTTGACTGATTACGCCACTTACCAGTAATTATTCCCGTCGCAATGCCCATGAAATCTGGAGATCATCTCTGGATTTCATTTTTATTACTTCAATTCGCTTTTGCATATCAAATATTTATTACTAATCTGAATAAAGAGAGCTTTTAAAAATATAAGCGTCTGTGATTGAAGCCATCACGGAGGGATGCCGTGAAGTTTTTTAAGTTGCCTGATCTAGGGGAAGGAATTCCCGAGGCAGAGATTGTTGAGTGGCATGTTCGCGAAGGGGAAACCGTTCGTGAAGATCAGGTGATTGTGTCTATGGAAACTGCCAAAGCGGTGGTGGAAGTTCCTTCTCCCTGTTCAGGGGTTATTGTCCGTCAGTTTGGTCAGCCAGGTGATTTAATTCATACTGGTGAATCGCTGGTGGAGTTTGAAGGTGCTGATGAAGACACAGGCACAGTCGTCGGTACAATCAAAGAAGCTGAAACAGCTGGCGCCGATGATGAAGAACAGTTTTTTGTTGGAGCGTCGCCTTCAACCGCAAAAGTTCAGGAGATGGCAAAGCCGGTTATCTCACAACTCACCCGCAGCTTAGGTAATCCCGTTTCAGGTTATGAATTGGAACATGGTGAACCTCTGCGAGGTGTTCGTCGGGAAATGGCTCGTAGCATGGCACGTTCAGGTCGCGAAGTTGTTTCCGTGACCCTGTTTGCAGATGCGGACATTCATTTCTGGGGGGAAGGGGAAGACCTTACCGTCCGTGTAGTACAGGCATTAACTGTCGCTTGTCAGGAAGAGCCTTCACTGAATGCCTGGTTTGATGAAGCAGCAGAGCAACGTCAGTTGATGGATGACGTTCATATCGGTTTAGCAGTGGACTCACCCCAAGGGCTTTTTGTACCGATTATCCGCGATGCCCAGAATCTTACTGCACAGCAAATTCGCGTTGAAATCAACAGACTCAAAAATGGTGTGAAGCATCGAGAATTACCACCGGAAGCTTTTCAGGGGGCAACAATTTCTGTGAGCAATTTTGGTGCGTTAGGGTGTGGGAAATATGCCACTCCAGTTGTTGTTCCACCGGCTGTTGCCATTCTTGGAGTAGGTTCTGTTGATGATCAGGTTGTCCCTTATCGTGGGCAGCCTGCGGTTCACAGGGTTATTAGTTTGTCGTTGTCGTTTGATCATCGGGCGGCAACCGGAGGAGAAGCTGCAAGGTTTCTGAAAGTTGTCGTACAACATCTTGAACAAAAAGAAATGACAATTCAGTTGCAGGGATAAGCATTTCGTTTTACAAACATAGTAAGTAGGAAAAAATACATCGGGTTTAGCTGCGTTATCGGCCACCGATAGTTGTACTAAAAAGGAGGTATCTGCAGTACCTGCCGCATCAGGATGATGTGTCAGGAAGGATGACAAGAAAACAAAAACCGTTAACGCGGGGCAGGTTATGCTGTCGCTCCCAAAGCAGTAAAAATAAACACGTTTAATGCTTAAGGGTCAGGTAGAGAATATGGATATTTTCAATAATTACCAACAGCGTTATAAACAGAAAGAACAAGAGGAGATGTCTCTGCAAGAGTATCTCCAGCGATGTAAGGAAGATCCTACCGCCTACGCCAACGCAGCAGAACGAATGCTGATGGCTATAGGTGAACCAGAAATCATAGATACTTCTCGTGATTCGCACATGTCTCGGGTTTTTTCTAATAAATTGATTAAGCGCTTCAAAGGCTTTGAAGATTTCTATGGTATGGAAGATGCCATTCAACAGATTGTTTCTTACTTCAAACATGCTGCTCAGGGATTAGAAGAAAAGAAACAGATTATTTATCTGTTAGGTCCTGTTGGTGGTGGTAAATCTTCACTGGCTGAAAAGTTGAAAAGCCTGATGGAGAAAGTTCCCTTTTATGCCATCAAGGGCTCTCCTGTTTTTGAATCACCACTTGGTCTTTTCAATCCTGCGGAAGATGCCAACATTCTTCAGGAGGAATATGGAATTCCTTCCCGTTATGTCCGTGGAATTATGTCGCCATGGGCGGTTAAACGATTGCACGAGTTTGGCGGTGATATCAGCCAGTTTCGGGTTGTGAAACTGTGCCCGAGCATTCTTGATCAAGTAGGTGTTGCGAAGACAGAACCTGGTGATGAGAACAATCAGGATATCTCAAGCCTGGTTGGCAAAGTGGATATTCGTCAGCTGGAAGAGTATTCACAGAACGACCCCGATGCTTATAGCTTCTCTGGTGCACTTTGTCGTGCAAACCAGGGTGTAATGGAATTCGTGGAGATGTTTAAAGCTCCTGTGAAGGTTTTGCACCCACTCCTGACAGCCACTCAGGAAGGTAACTACAACAGCACTGAAGGGATGAGTGCGATTCCGTTCGATGGAATTATTCTGGCTCACTCTAATGAGTCTGAGTGGCAAACATTCCGCAATAACAAAACGAACGAAGCTTTCATTGATCGGGTTAATATTGTGAAGGTGCCCTATTGCACCCGTGTCAGCGAAGAGATCAAGATATACAGTAAACTGCTGGAACACAGCTCACTGAAAGATGCACCTTGTGCGCCAGACACGCTCAAGATGCTGGCGCAGTTCACCACGCTTTCACGGATCAAAGAACCAGAGAACTCCAATGTGTTCTCTAAGATGCGTGTTTATGATGGTGAAAGCCTGAAAGATACCGATCCACAGGCCAAACCTTTGCAGGAGTATAAGGATGCAGCTGGTGTGGATGAAGGGATGGAAGGTTTGTCCACTCGATTTGCGTTCAAAATCCTCTCCAAAGTTTTCAACTTTGATCCTTCAGAGGTTGCGGCTAACCCTGTGCACCTGCTGTATGTTCTGGAAAGAGAGATTGAGCAGCAGCAGTTCCCTCAGGAGACCCATGAGCGCTATCTGCGCTATGTGAAAGAGTTTCTGGCTCCCAAGTACATTGAGTTCCTTGGTAAGGAAATCCAGACGGCTTATCTGGAATCTTACTCAGAATATGGCCAGAACATTTTCGATCGCTATATCACCTATGCGGATTTCTGGATTCAAGACCAGGAATATCGTGATCCTGAAACCGGCGATATTCTTGATCGTGGTGCCATCAATGATGAGTTGGAGAAGATCGAGAAGGCAGCCAGCATTGCGAATCCAAAGGATTTTCGGAACGAGGTTGTAAACTTTGTACTGCGTGCCCGTGCTGGTAATGATGGCAAAAATCCAAGCTGGCTTAGCTACGAGAAAATGCGCTCAGTGATTGAGAAGAAAATGTTCTCAAACACAGAAGACCTGTTACCGGTTATCAGCTTTAACGCCAAGGGTAGTCAGGAAGAACAGCGCAAA
Organism: Parendozoicomonas sp. Alg238-R29; assembly: GCF_947331445.1. Lineage (GTDB taxonomy): Bacteria > Pseudomonadota > Gammaproteobacteria > Pseudomonadales > Endozoicomonadaceae > Sansalvadorimonas. The sequence goes on from NZ_CAMZOG010000020.1 coordinate 36,270, forward strand.
CACACTGAGTTTGTTAAGCGGATGATGGAGCGTGGTTACACGGAAAAACAGGTGCGCTTGCTCTCTGAATGGTATATCCGGGTGCGTAAATCCCAGTAAACAACGATATTTAAGGTTGAAGCCTTAAAAACAGCCATACTTATTAATGATGTAGATGTAAGACAGACGGGGCGAGGCGATCACCAGGGATTGTGAGTACGGTGCCAAGGATGGTGCCGGTCTCGCCCCAGACGTCTCTTAGCAGCATCGCGGCACAGGGAGTGCGCATGAGCATCATCATCGACAGACGGCTCAATGGCAAAAACAAAAGCACTGTAAATCGCCAGCGCTTTATGAACCGTTATCGGAAGCATATTAAGAAAGCTGTTTCTGAAGCAGTGAATAAACGCAGTATTACCGACGTCGAGAGTGGCAGTAGTATTACCATTCCCCGCAGAGATTTGTCTGAGCCTATCTTCCATCATGGAACCGGCGGTTTGCATCAGCAAGTCATGCCCGGCAATAAAGAATTTGTTTCTGGCGACCGTATCAAGCGCCCACCCGGCGGTGGTGGTCAGGGTGGTTCTGGCAATGGTCAGGCTAGTGATCAAGGTGAAGGTATGGATGAATTTACCTTCAACATTAATCACGATGAATTTCTGGAATTCATGTTTGATGGCCTTGAGTTGCCAAACATGCGAGAGAAACAACTTCATGAAACGGTAGAGTTTCGCACCCATCAGGCGGGGTTCACTACAGATGGCCCACCTGATCGTTTAAATATCGTTCGTTCTCTACGCAGCGCCCATGCTCGTAGAATTGCATTATCTGGCGGTACTCGTCGTGAGATTCGTAAACTCAAGCGTGAGTTACGAGAGATGGAAGTACAGCCTGGATCTATGGACAAAGAACGGGCAGATGTTATTCGTGCAGAATTAAAAGAGCTGAATGGCAAAATGAAAAAACTGCCGTTCATTGATGATATTGATCTTCGCTATAACAACTTTGTGAAAGTGCCTCAGCCTTCCAATAAAGCGGTAATGTTCTGTGTAATGGATGTGTCAGGTTCCATGACTCAGGAAATCAAGGATATGGCCAAGCGCTTCTTTATTCTGCTTTACCTGTTCCTGCAACGTAGCTACAAGCAGATAGAGGTGGTCTTTATTCGCCACCACACTGCTGCGAAGGAAGTGGATGAGGATGACTTTTTCTACTCACGGGAAACTGGCGGAACAATAGTTTCCAGCGCATTAGAAATGACCAGAGATATTATTACCAAGCGTTACTCCCCCAGCGACTGGAACATTTATGTGGCGCAAGCCTCTGACGGTGATAACTGGGAAGGTGATTCTTCTGTATGCAGCAAGATTCTGGTTAATGGTTTGATGCCGCTGGTTCAGTATTTCTCGTATGTAGAAATTACTGATCGTCAGCATCAGAACTTATGGCGTGAATACGAAACCATCCAGGATGGATATTCTGACACTTTTGCCATGCAACAAATAAAAACAGCGGCGGATATTTATCCCGTATTCCGCAAACTGTTTGAAAAAAAGGAAGCATGATGGAAGACCAGCAGGAAGCTGTGCAGAACAACAGCGAAGGTAGAAAGAAGGAACCTCTGACAACAGGGGCAGACTGGACTTTTGATCTTATTCAGCAGTACGACAGCGAGCTGGCAAGGATTGCTAAAGAGTTCCGTCTTGATACGTATCCCAACCAGATTGAAGTGATTAGCTCCGAGCAGATGCTGGATGCTTATGCCTCTGTTGGTATGCCGCTGATGTATAACCACTGGTCTTTTGGTAAGCATTTTCTAAGTAACCAAGAGCGTTATCAGAGCGGCCATATGGGGCTGGCTTACGAAATTGTTATTAACTCGAACCCTTGTATTGCCTATCTGATGGAAGAAAACACCATGGCAATGCAGATTCTGGTGCTTGCTCACGCAAGCTACGGGCACAACTCCTTCTTTAAGGGGAATTATCTTTTCCGTACCTGGACAGATGCAGAATCCATCATTGATTATCTGATGTTTGCTAAAGGCTACATCTCCCAGTGTGAAGAAAAATATGGTGTGGAGAGTGTAGAAGAAATTCTGGATGCAAGTCACGCTCTGATGAATCAGGGGGTGAATCGTTACAAGCGCCCGCGTCCATTATCAGCGGGTGAGGAAGAGAAGCGGCAAGAGGAGCGTGCCGAATATATACAAAGAACCTTGAATGATATTTGGAGCACGATACCGCAACAGGAAAAAGCAGCTGAGAAAAGTACAGAGCGATTCCCGAAAGACCCAGAAGAGAACATTCTGTATTTCATTGAAAAGCATGCTCCCTTGTTGGAAACATGGCAGCGGGAGCTGGTTCGTATCGTTAGAAAGGTAGCACAATATTTTTATCCACAGCGCCAGACCCAGGTTATGAATGAAGGCTGGGCAACATTCTGGCATTACACCCTAATGCACAAACTTTATGATGAGGGGCTGATTAACGAAGGCTATATGCTGGAGTTTTTACACTCCCATACCAGCGTAATTTTCCAACCTGAATTTGATGATCGCCGATTCTCGGGTATTAACCCTTATACGCTGGGTTTCAAGATGTTTATGGATATTAAACGCATCTGTGAAGAACCAACGGAAGAAGATAAGAGTTGGTTCCCAGAAATTGCGGGTACAGACTGGCTTGACGCTGTTCATCATGCCATGAAGAACTTCAAGGATGAGAGTTTCATTCTGCAATACCTCTCCCCCAAGGTTATGCGTGATATGCATCTGTTCAGTATTGTGGATAACGAAAAGAATGCTTATCTGGAAGTGGACGCCATCCACGATGACGCTGGCTACCGTAAGGTAAGAGAATCATTGGCAGCGCAATATAACCTGGGTAATCGTGAACCAAATATTCAGGTGTATAACGTAAACGTGAAAGGAGATCGCTCTCTGACTTTGCGCCACTTTATGCATCAGGGGCGCCCGCTTGGTGATAGCTCCGCAGAGATCGTGAAACATATCCACAGACTCTGGAAGTTTGATGTGAAGTTGGAGAGTGCAGAAGGAAATGATGTGAAGAAAACGATTTCCTGTCCAAAGGAATCAGAGAAGAGTCGGTCAGGGGCCATTATTGAAATGGCATAGTCGTTCGTGAAATTGAAAAGGGAGCCTGACCTGGCTCCCTTTTTTTACCCGAAAATCAGCGTTTTATAACTCTGATTTCTGCCCTGCGGTTTTGACTGCGGTTATTCTCCGATGAGTTTGCCACTCGTGGTGATAGCTCACCTTTGCCAGATATCTTTATTTGATTTGCTGGAACACCTTTCGCTTTCAGATAGGTTTTCACAGCTTTTGCCCGTTTGAACGACAGAGCCTGATTATAAGCTTCTTCGCCAAGGTCACAGGCATGACCGGTTACATCAACCATCATGCCTGATTTGACGTCTCTAGCCAGCTTATCAAGAAAGTCTTTCTGCTCTTTGCTCAAAGCTGAAGAATCAAGATCAAACTGCATAACAGCCATGCCGTTATCAGCATTTGCACAGGCCACACCAGAAATCAGTGCACCTGCAACAAAGGCTACGCCACCTGTTGCCAGATCGAAAGCTGCGGCTGGTAAACCCAGAGCCAGGCCTCCTTTAGCAGAACAAAGAGACCAGTCGTCAGAAGGTTTGTATGCGGAACCAGCCTGATAGCCAGAAGAGGCACAGCCGGTAAGAAACACAAAGATGAGTATCAGCGCCGATACTCCGGGAAGTTTTTTACTCACGGTACTACTCCATCCATGAAGTGATTTTTGAGTCCTTTCCACACTGGAGCAGAAGGTTCAGAGAAAACATTCAGCCCGGTCTGTAAAGTCAATTTGAGTATAGCGTTGGGCAGAAGCCAGACTTTACCGAAATGGGGTGAAATCACTTTGTGGATTGGTATAGACGTTTTCCTGTCGAAAATACCTTGGATGAAGCGCAGAAACGGCCATAAATATTGCGATTTACATGCTCAGCCCTGTGATCTTATGCTGATGTGTGAGTAATTTGTCGATAAGAAGCGTCAGAGCTTTAGGTTGGTGCTTTCGTCTTCGGTAATAAAGATAGGCTTGGCGAACTTCCAGCTGATGTTGGGGGAGTACCTGAGCCAGATTGTTCTTATCTGGAAGGTGGTGAATGGGAATTGAACCAATGCCGATGCCAGCTTCCACAGCTCGAATCAGCATTTTTACATCATTAACAACCATTCGTGCCTTAATTCTGTAAGAAAAAGCATCTCGCTCTGGCATGGTGAAATGCAGCACTCTTTTTTGTTGAACGCTTATCCAGTCGTGAGTATCCAGTTCTTCAATTGTGTGTGGTTCTCCATGCTTGTCGAGATAAGATTTCGAGGCATACAGGCCATCGCAGGATTTCATAAATGGCCGTGCAATCAGATCTGATTGCCTGCCGGAGTTAAACCCAAGAACCAGGTCTCTGTCTGACTCCGGCACACTGTCGTCCAGATTTAGGCGAATATCTATGGAGACTTTCGGATAATCAAGAATAAACTCTTCAACGAGATCACCAATGCCAGACTGGTATATGGTGTAAGGGACAATCAGACGAATATTGCCCTTTATTTGTTGTTCTTCATAAAGAAGTTCTGCCAGTTCCATCTCACTTTGTTCGAATTCTCCGGAGAGGCGATTGAAAAAAATCTGACCTGTTTGCGTGGCTGAAAGATTTCGACCCTTGCGCTCAAGCAACCGAACACCAAGGCGACCCTCCAGTGCGGTCAGGCGACGGGACATGGTCGATACCGGTAAGTGCAGGTTCTGGGAAGCTTTTTGAAGAGAGCCACTCTCAACAACGTGGCAGAAAAGATAAAGGTCGTCGAAGTTTCCAAATATGGAATTCATGTTTTAAAAACTGCGTGTTTTTTCCATAAGGCGAAAGTATTCATCTGGCGATAGTTTATAGCAAGAGCATTTTTTGAAGGTTTTTTTAGTGAATAGAAAGTTGTTTTGGGTGACCTCTATTTTAGGGGCCGGTGTTATGTCTCTGGTTATGTCTGGCCTGATTTCAACAATCAATAATGGTCTGGATCACATGACATTTATGGGATGGATGCGTAGTTTTATTATCTCCTGGCCGATTGCATTTACCATGAATATTCTGGTGTTACCTAGTGTACGTTCACTGGCTGTAATGGTTTGCCCGGAAAAAGCAATCTAGCCATCAATACAACAAATGATGTCGCAACAATAAAAAGCACATCGCACTGCAGAATATATTATGGTTATTAAAAATGGGAATATGATCTTATCTATTCCTATTTTTAAAATCTGAAAATAAAATGATTTGCAGTTGTCAGTCTGGAGTCTATTACCTATTTTTCAATCGCCTTTATTGTGTCAGAAGCGAGGGTCTGATTCGTGAATATATTCGAGGAAGTGATGCACCGCTTGAGCAGCAAAACCCGTATGCGCGGGTTGTTCCGGGATGTGCACATTGAAGATCTGGAGAGAATTGTTTCCAGATTACAGGATGTTTTGGAAGAAAAACGCGAAGCTGTCAGCGCGGAAAAAGAGAAGCTTCAAGAGAAAAAAAATAGCATTGATGCTATACGAAAACTTATGGAGGAGCGTGGGGTTTCTCTGGAAGACTTTGGTCAGACGCTGCCTGGGGAAAAGAAAAAACGCAATATCAAACGCTTCCTGTTTGAATATCAGGATAGTGACGGAAGCGTCCATCAGTGGGAAGGTTCGCTGACTGGCCGTGCTCCAAAAATATTTCAGGATTATCTGCAGCGTTCTGGCAAGGAAAGGTCAGACTGCATCATTGAATCACGCTGATTTTCTTATCAAGCAGCCTCTTTTACTAAGCGACTTTGAGGAAAGTGGCAGGTAAAACTACTACCTCTTCCTGGTCTGCTTTTTACCATTAGCGTTGCATCGTGTCTGAGCAGGACATGTTTAACTATTGCGAGGCCAAGTCCTGAGCCTCCTGTTGATGCATGTCTGCTCTTGTCGATTCTGTAGAACCGTTCTGTCAGGCGGGGAATATGTTGGGGCTCGATACCGATGCCGTTATCTTTGATTGACAGATAGCCAGTATTAAGTTCAACAACCCATTTTAACTTGATAAAGCCGCCGTCCGGCGTGTATTTAACGGCATTAAATACCAGATTTGAAATTGCGCTGCGAAGCTCTTTTTCGTTACCTAGAATTTGCGTACCTGATTTACAAGATACGTCAATCGTATGGTTTCTTTCTCCGCTAAAGGATCGTGCATCTTTAGCAATCTCATCCAATAGTTCAGCAACAGGTATAGGCGTGAGATCTTGCAGGCTATCGGCTGTTTCCAGCTTCGAGAGAATTAACAAGTCTTCAATGATATTTGCCATTCTATCTGACTGATTCTGCATCTGGCCCAGAGCCTTAGGCAGCATTGGTGGCGGAGGCTCTGGCATTAAAACAAGACTGTCGGAAAGAGTTTCTACGTAACCAGAAATCACAGTTAACGGCGTTCTCAATTCATGAGAAACATTAGCTACGAAATCTTTCGTCATCTGCTCAAGTTGGAATACCCGGGTGCTATCCCGTACAACCAAAAGACGATTGTTCGGGCCATAAATCGTAATGGAATAGAGCAGTCTCTTCTCGGCAGAAACCGGAGAAGGGAGCATTAATGGCTCCTGATAGGACTCACTTTCAAAATAACGGGCGAAGCGCGGGTGACGAATCAGGTTGGTAACCTGCTGCCCTACATCATCCGGATTGCGAAAACCGAGGATATGTTCAGCTGCAGGGTTCCACCATTCAATCTGGCCCTGATCATTGGTTAGAACAACGGCATCCTTAAGGGCTGTAGTGGATTGCTGAAAACGATTAATGACAGCTTTAAGACGGTTGTGCGCCCGTTCTTGTTTACGCATCAGGCGGTACATGCTATCGAACATTTCTCCCCAAAGGCCATGACCACTGGGAGGTTCTATAAGCTCAGAGGAGGAAGAGGACATTTCCAGCCAGCTAATGAGCTGAAAAACATTTTTCAGAGTCCAGACAAGATAGGCTCCGCAGCCTATCAAGAGGATAGAAAGGGTTTGTCCGGTTAACAGTCCAATCCCAAAACAGATACCCAGCATCAGAACCAGGCGCTTAATAACTTCAATTAGCCAGTTATGGTTCACATTTTATCCGGTCTTATTATGTCAACAAATCCATTTTGGATCCGGCTCAACCGCCGGTCGAAACTCCGGTTATACCTTCATGGAAAAACGGTATCCTGTACCCCTTACTGTCTGGATCAGCTTTTCATGGCCGTTGCCTAATGCTTTTCGCAGGCGGCGAATATGAACATCAACAGTTCGTTCTTCAACGTAAACATTACCCCCCCAAACATGGTCAAGCAACTGACTTCTGGTGTAAGCCCGTTCCTGATGAGTCATGAAAAACTGGAGTAAACGATATTCGGTTGGCCCCATTTCGGCGGGGGAGCCATCAATAGATACTCGGTGGCTGATTGGGTCGAGCATTACGCCCAGAACTTCAATAGGTTCACTCTGGCCGGCAGCTGCTGTTCTGCGTAAAACGGCTTTAAGGCGGGCAACAAGCTCGCGCGGAGAGAAAGGTTTTGTGATGTAATCATCGGCGCCGCTTTCCAGCCCCTGAATCTTGTTATCTTCTTCGCTTTTTGCGGTGAGCATGATGATAGGGGTGCCAGAGGTCAGTTCATCACGCTTTAGGCGTCGGGCTAGCTCAATACCGGTAACACCCGGAAGCATCCAGTCTAGAAGAATAAGGTCTGGATTTTGGTCCACGATCAGGGCGTGAGCCGTTCTGGCATCCTCTGCCTCAAGGCAGTGATAACCAGCCATTTCTAGAGCAACAACGATCATCTCTCTGATTGGAGCTTCATCGTCAACTATGAGAATTTTGCTGGTTGTTGTCATGGCTCAGAAGGTTCCCCCTTAGGATCTGCCTGAGAATTACAACGCCTCAATGTTACAGTTAAATGACAGAAACTTATAAGCACAAAATTAGTTATTTTTTCTGGTCATTTCAGGACGACGGGAAGAGTGCCAAGCACTCGGTAGTGACGCTTCGTAGACGGTTCCAGACAAACCCAGTACTTACGTAGCTTTTTAATGACTTTAAAGGTTTTTTTGTTCTCTATCTGGAAAATATCACCTGGCGATAAATCATTCAGGGTTTTGCCATTTACTGGTTTGCGTAGAGTTTGCAGGTGGTTGTCGTGACCACTGCTGGCTTTAGGATTAATGCTGTGTTTTTGGAGTGCATGTGTTGTTTCAGCATCCAGAACTTTCAGCGCAAGCAGTTCGTGGAGCTTCTCCCGGTAGTTTGTTTTCCATTCTTCACCGTGGGGCGCCACCTTTCTTCCGTGCTGGTTCCAGGTGTGCACATGTGCGACCTCATGGGCAAAGGTTATAAGAAACTGCACTGGCTCAAGGTCACAATTTACACTGATTCTGTGGGGTAATCCCCGGGCTGCTGGCCTGAAGTCTCCAAGTTTGGTTTTTCTAGGGCGGGAGATACGCATTTGAATATTGTCATTCAACAGCCAGCTGGCACAAAGGGATTCTGTACCGGCGGGAAGATAAGGTGCCAGCTGTTGGGAAAGTTCTAAGCTCATTTAAATAATTAGGCAACGATCAACAATAATGCCGATAAGAACAGCCAGCCCAGCCCAATGGTTAGAGAGAAATGCTTTAAAGCATTCATCCCGGTCTCTGTTCTGGGTCATACGACGCTGGTGGAAAAATACTCCGGCCATTCCGGCAAGGCCAAGATAGTAAGCAACTCCGGAACTGGTAATCAATCCGGTAATAACCAGTATTCCCAGAGTGAGCCCCTGTAAAATCTGGATGATCAGATTGTCATATCGACCAAAAAGAATAGCAGTGGATTTAATACCGATTTTCAGGTCGTCATCCCGGTCTACCATGGCATATTGGGTATCGTAAGCCACAATCCATAACAGACATCCGGCAAACATTAACCACGAAACAGGCGCGACTGCTTCTGTTTGTGCCGCCCAGGCCATAGGGATACCCCAGGCAAAAGCTGCTCCAAGAACAAACTGCGGAAGATTAGTAAACCGTTTCATAAACGGATAGATAATAGCCAGAGCTGCTCCAGCGAAAGAGAGTTGAATAGTTAATGCATTTGTAAGCAAAACCAGTAGAAAAGAGGCGGTTAACAGTGCGGAGAAAAGCAGCAATGCCTCTTTTTTTGAAACTTGGCCTGTTGCCATCGGACGATTCTGAGTGCGTTTTACGTGGCCATCCAGGTTTCGGTCCGCAAAATCGTTAATTACACATCCGGCAGAACGCATGAGGAGTGTGCCGATCGAGAAAATGATAATCAGGCCAGGATTCGGCCAGCCATCAGCCGCTATCCAGAGTGCCCAGAGCGTTGGCCATAACAACAAGAATGTGCCGATAGGCCGGTTAAAACGAGTGATTTGAATATAGTTTTCCAACCGGGTTGATGCAGAGGTCGGCATGCTGCTCATACGGGCAGAACTCCCGCTGTCGTCTGGTTGTTTTTCATGCAGGTTTCTTCAGGCAAAAAATATTCGCAAACAGCGAGAGGTTTGTGATTGAGGGTGAAAAGTGACCTTCTTCCCCAAATGTCTCTATTTGCAGAATCGGTTGTACGGGTTAGCTCAATCGGGCCGCGCTTGAGATCGGGTTGAGAAAACAGAAATGCACCGAGGGGGCGATCCTTCAGAAACAGCAGCTGACGGTTCTTCCCCTCAAGGCTGGAAGCAGGAAGAATACTTCTGGCGAAGACTTTAGGTACGCCATTACAGAGCAGAGTAACCTCCCGGATACTGGCCTGTTCCCTCTGAGAGATAGAAAGAAAACTGCGTTCATCTGGAGTAGGTCTGTCCCACTCATGGAACAAAACCTGTACTTCAAAGGTGCCAGGAAAGTTTTTTTTGAGCCGGGCTGTTAATGAACCGGTATCCAGCAACCAGTGTTTCCAGTGTTCGGGAATGCTCCACGGCAAAGTGTCCGTGTCATACCAATGTTGTGTGTCCAGATTAAGGGGGCGAGACGGCATAGTGTTACTTAATTTCTCCAGCGCATCCAAGCCGTATTTTGCCGCAGCATGATGGATAAAACACGCTGGTGCAAGTATTTGTACGTGGCGTCCGTATGCTTTTTGAAAAAACATTGAACATCAATGATGGTGGCTATCTTTATGGTTTTTGTATGTTTTTTGCTGAGAGTGACGTTTTTAGCCTTATATAAGGTGATAAATGGTATTGCCCTTCAATAAACGCTGTTTTAAGGTTGATTCAGTGCTGGCACTTATAAAGCTCGAAAACGCTAATAAGTTAGTGCTGCCTGTTCTCAGTTGAGAGCTTTGGATGAGCTCTTCAGGGAAAAAATAAAAACAATCATAAATAAAACGGATTCGAGAGGGAGCTATGCGCAAGCCCGAACTTGTTGCTGCTATTGCAGATCAGACAGACCTGAGCAAAGATAAAGCTGGTCAGGCACTGTCAGTTATCATTGAACAAATCACTCAGGCGCTGGAGCGTCAGGAATCAGTAAACCTGATCGGTTTCGGTTCTTTCACTCAGCGTGCCCGTGGTGCCCGTACCGGTAAAAACCCACAAACCGGTCAGCCTATGGAAATTCCTGCCAGTAACACCGTTGCTTTCAAGCCAGGTAAGTCTTTGAAAGAAGCTGTGAACAAGTAATTTGTTTCCTGTGCTGGCACGTGTCTCTCACACTTAGCCTCTTGCCAGCACATTCAAACTCCTCCCTGTTATTTTTCTATTTCCCCATTGTTGACTCTATTAACTACCAATCAGGGCAAAAATGCACTGGTCTGGAGCCGGTTTGTCTATAGAATGCTTGCTGGTTATCCAGAGTAGGGGAAGTATCTGTGAAGTTTCGGTTGCTGCTTTTAGGTTTGGGCTTTCTTATGAAGCGAGCCAGTGCCAATAATTCTGCGTTTCAAAAGAAACTGGAAGGAAAGGACATGTCCTTTGAGATTTCCAGTGATGATGGTGTGTGCCGTAACTTTACCGTGAAGAATAATAAGGTGACCAGCAAAAGCGGAACAGCTGTAGAACCTGAGTTCAGCTTGCGTTTTAAGTCATCTCAGGAAGGCTTTGCAGCGCTTACTGCCAAGAATGCCCAGCTTGCATTTATGAAAGGTATTCAGGACAAGAGCATTCGTGTTGAAGGCAATCCTATGAGCCTGATGTGGTTTCAGGGGATAGCAGCAATGGTTGTGCCAAAGAAGAAAAAAAAGGCTGCCTGATTGCTCTGGCAGATCTAATAAAACGTAAAAAGGGGTTTGTCTAAGTGCACCTTTTTACGTTTAGAGGGATTGACTTATTTCACTGTCATGATTTTCAAAATCATGGCATCTGTTTCTTCCATTCCCTGATTGCCTAACAGGCCAATATTATCAATGGTCTTTTCCAGGTCATTTTCGATAATGCCTTCATGACCAGATATGCGGGTACCATCCAGCACCATCAAAGCGGCTTTAACAGCAGCAGAAACTTTCAGTGAGCAGCCCATTTTAGCGCTATCACAGAACATGCCTGTCACATCACCAAACATGTTGAAAACAGTACGGCTGGCCGTTTCAAAGTCTCCGCCCAGCAGCCAGGCGATAGCCATGCTGGCACCTGTTGCGGCTTATTACGACTGGCAGCCCATTCGAGCTGGTTGAGTATAAGGGGCGCGCTTACCCGGTTGCCCAGTGTAACAATATTTATATCTTCCCTGGTCTGGGTCTTGGCGTTATGGCCTGCGGTGCAACGAAAGTATCCGATGCCATGCTGGATATTTCTGTAGAAACTCTGGCGAACTGTTCTCCGGCGGCGACTGATCGTAAAGCTGTACTGCTTCCAGAGCTGGAAAAGGTTCAGGATGTAATCTGTAAAATGGCTTTGGCTGTAGCTCTGCAGGCGCAGAAAGAAGGTCTGGCACCAGAACGCTCTGAAGAAGATTTGAAGGAGCTTATTCGCTCTCGTTTCTGGAGCCCGGAGTATCGCCAGATTCGGATGGCTTACTGCTAATCAAACTTTTCTTCATCATCAAGAAAGCCAGAGTCTTTGTGTTACAAAGATTCAGGCTTTTTTGGAAGTGCGTCCAGTAGGGCCTGATTCGCCCTGGATGCTTGTTCAGCCTCAGACTTGGGGCTCAGCCTGTCAGCTTGTTTTGCAAGCAGATGAGCGCGTCCGCCCCTTGCGAGGAATAAAAAATAATTTTTGGCGAAATATTCGAGATTTGGAGCAAGGTTGGTGCATCCAATCAGTAGAGAACCACTCACACTTTCTACTTCCCATGCCAGCTTTTTATGTTTTTCTCCGGGAACGACGGGGACTTTTACATCAGAGCGCGCCGCTTCAGTGCATGGCCGCAAGTAAGTTTTCAGGTGATGATCGGATATTTGGTCGGTTGCTTCTTTAAGTTTATCTGTAAATGGCCCCAGCCCCTGAACTCTCTCTTTTACTTTCTCGTAATACTCTTTCTGTAATGCAAGGAACCTTTCGCTGGCTGCTTTCTGTTTGGCCACAATCTCCTTCGTCCGTTTGTTTTTCTTTGATTTACCTCCGGGGGATGACTGATTCATGAGCTGAACCGCATCATTGTTTGCTTTTTGTAGCTCTATAGCTGCCTCATCCATCTCTCTTGGAGAGAGTGGAGATATTGCTGCAATCATTGGGATATATTTGAGAACTTCTCTGGCGTATTCTTCAATGGCAGCCCATTTCTCATGCAGCTGCACGACTTCCATTTGTCTACGCAAGCTATCCCTTGCACTTTCCTGTGCGAGACCCCCCTCCAGAGCACCGGGAATCTTTTTATTTCCAAAAAGCACCAATAGTTGCTGTAGCGCCCGGTCACATTTGGGATCTCGCACAATATCCCCCAAAGTGCCATTAAATGAGTTGAAGGCTGCACACAGCGTTTTGCCCTGTTCATAAAGTTCGAGCAGGTTGTTTGTCCAGCCCTGACCTACAGATTCAGCTACGTAAAACTTATCGACTTCGCGTTTTTGGAGATTTTTATAGCTTGGTCCAGGTAATTGAGAGTCAGTATTCTGGTTGGAAAGTTGTGAGTCGACACTGGTTGGCCGGGTTTCCCTGAGAAAAGCTTCTTTTGAGTCAACGGAGGTTTCACTGGAAGCACTGCTAACCCCGCTGTCTGTACTGCCCGTGCTGTTTTGTCTGCCAGTTTTCGGTGGAATCCTGGAAGAGTCCATATTTATGACCTTTGTATTCCCTTGCAGGAACTATAGATCAATAGGGAAAAGAGTTCAGGCGTCAGCGAAGCAGTCACCCATGGGTAACCAGCGGTCAATTAAAGGTTGTGCGTGGGTAGGCGCCTCCTGCAGTAGTTGTTCTGCGGAGCTCTTAATACTTTCAAGCAGTATCTTGTCTCGTTCAAGGTCGGCAACCCGGAACTGCACCAGGCCTGTCTGACGAGTGCCTAGAACTTCTCCCGGGCCACGAAGATCCAGATCTTTTTCTGCAATGACAAATCCATCACTGGAATCGCGCATGACCTGCAAACGTTCTTTGCTTTGTTGAGACAGTGGAGGGTGATACATCAGCACACAATGGCTGGCAATACTGCCCCGGCCAACACGACCGCGGAGCTGATGAAGCTGGGCAAGACCGAGCCGTTCAGGGTTTTCAATGATCATCAGACTGGAATTGGGAACATCAACACCAACTTCTATCACCGTTGTCGCAACCAGAAGATGCAAATGGCCTTCCTTAAATGCGGCCATCACTTCAGCTTTCTCAGCCGGTTTCATACGGCCATGTATTAAACCGATAGAAAGTTCAGGCAGTGTTTTCTGAAGCTCTTCAGCCGTTACCTCTGCAGCCTGGCACTGCAGCGCTTCGGACTCTTCAATAAGCGTACAAACCCAATAGGCTTGTCGACCTTCAAGGCAGGCGGCTCGAACTCGTTCAATAACCTGTGGGCGACGGTCGTCGCCCATAACAATTGTGTTAACAGGAGTTCGGCCGGGGGGCAGTTCATCAATCACTGATAAGTCCAGGTCAGCATAGGCACTCATCGCCAGCGTTCTTGGAATGGGGGTTGCCGTCATAATCAGCTGATGGGGCATGGCTCCGATATTTCGGCCTTTTTCACGTAATGCCAGTCGTTGATGCACACCAAACCGATGTTGTTCGTCAATAATTGCCAAGGCTAAATGGCGAAATTCCACGTCACTCTGAAACAGGGCGTGGGTACCAACAACAACTTCGGCTTCACCAGAGCGAATCAGCTCCATCTGCTGTTCACGTTTTTTGCCTTTGGTTTTGCCCGTAAGCCACGCAACGGTAATGCCTAAAGGCTTCAGCCAGTTGTGGAAGTTGTTGTAGTGCTGTTCGGCCAGAATCTCGGTAGGAGCCATTAACGCAGCCTGGGATTTGCTCTCCACAGCCTGCAATGCTGCGAGTGCAGCGACAACAGTTTTACCTGAACCAACATCCCCCTGAACAAGGCGCAACATGGGTGATTCGGAAGACAGGTCTTTCCGTATTTCTTGGGCAACCCTTTGCTGCGCACCTGTGGGTGTGAACGGCAAATTGTTGAGGAATTTGTCCACAAGCTCGCTGGTGCCATGAAGTGCCAGACCTTGTTGTCTGCGAACACGCTGGCGAATCTGTTGCAAGCTCAGGTGATGAGCTAGTAATTCTTCAAAGGCAAGGCGCTTCTGAGCCGGGTGTTGCCCTTCCATAATCTGGAAAACATCCGCATCGGGCGGTGGGTGATGCAGAAAACGCACAGCATCTGTTAATTGCCAGAGGTTGTAAGGGCGGCGAACTGGTTCGGGCAGCCACTCCTGTAACGCTTCCGGATGTTGTAAAAATTGCAGAGCCTGTTGGCATAATCCGCGAATGCGTAACTGAGTGAGCCCTTCGGTGGCGGGATAAACTGGAGTCAGGGTTTCCTCAACAGCATCGGGGTTATCGTCATTAAGAACCCGGTATTCTGGATGGTAAAGTTCCAGTCCATGCGCCCCGCGGCGAGGCTCGCCAAAACAGCGAACGGTTGAGCCTCTTTTCAAACTGTTCTTTTGTGCGGCACTGAAATGAAAAAAACGTAAAGTTATGATGCCAGTGCCGTCTTTGACTTTGCAGACCAGGCTGCGCCTGCGCCCCATGGCAATATCAACACCGGCAATCTGACCTTCAACAACAGCATCAAGGCCAAACTGCAGTGATCCGATAGGCGTGATGCGGGTTCTGTCCTGATAACGAAGAGGCAGGTGGAACAGCAAATCCTGAAGGGTTTTGATGCCAATCTTTGCCAGTTTTTCAGCCAGCGCTGCCCCCACACCTTTCAGTGTCGTGACAGGAACTTCGTGCAAAGCTTTGGCTGCTGACTGAACCACCCGATCTCCTTATCAGCCTTTAATTACTGGACACTGTCGTACGGCTTTTTCCAGTGCATCTATTGCTTTCAGGCGTGGAAAGCTTGCCCGCCAGGCAAGAGCTACTGTTCTGCCTGGAGCCGGATCGCTAAAGGGGCGAGTAGTGAGCATATTTTCTGCGTAATGGTTGCTGCTGCCCATGGCGGATTGTGGCAGAACAGTGACACCCATTCCGGAAGCAACCATATGGCGCATGGTTTCCAGCGAGGTGGCCTCGATGGTTGTTTTCTTGTGACTGTTGTCGTCTTTATTGGTGAGAGCCGGGCAGGCTTCGAGAATTTGATCTCTGAAACAGTGCCCCTGACCCAGCAGAAGAAGATCAGTTTCCGCCAGATCATTAACCGGTATTTCATCCCGGTTGGACCATGGATGGTTTCCGGGCATCAGAACAGAAAAGGATTCATCGTACAAAGCTTTAGTGACAACATCGGCCTCAGTAAATGGCAGGGCAATGATGATGGCGTCCAGTTCACCGAGGCGCAGGCGGTGGCGCAGCACATGGGTGAAGTTTTCTTCAACGTACAGCGGCATATCTGGAGCTATGCGACGAAGTTGCGGCACCATATGTGGCAGAAGGTAAGGGCCAATGGTGAAAATGGTGCCAATCCGCAGAGGGCTGGAAAGCTGATCTTTACCTTCGTTGGCAATGGACTTGATGGCTGATGACTCTTCCAGAACTTTCTGAGCCTGTTCAACAACTTTGCTGCCGAGGGGCGTAACCCTGACAGCGGATTTGCTCCGCTCAAAAATGGCGACGCCAAGTTCATCTTCCAGTTTCTTTACACCCACGCTCAAAGTGGGTTGACTGACAAAGCAGCGTTCTGCGGCTTTGCCAAAATGGCACTCTTGGGCGAGTGCAACGATGTATTTGAGTTCGGTCAGAGTCATTGGCTAATAATACTGTAAATTTAAACAGTTGGAACAGCCGAATACTGCTATCAACCAGCTGTGGTACTGGTTATAAACTACGAGCGCAGAGATAAAACCTTCAGCTTGCTCTATTGTTGATACCTTGCCGTCAATTAATTTTTTCTATTAACTGGCGTGAGAATAATAAACCAAATCCGGCATAAAGCTGAGTCTGATTACTTTTGAAATGTTTGTGAGGGCAAATATGGCTTTCTCTAAAGAAACTCCGGTAACCCTGATAGTTGGCTGTGGAGATGTGGGGAGCCGTTTAGCGATAGAGCTTTTGAGTCTGGGGCATAAAGTTTATGGCTTACGCCGGGATGTTTCCCGATTACCAGAAGGCGTTAACCCTGTTGCCGCAGATTTGGCTGCCGGAGAACTGGGGGAGTGGCCAGATCATATAGACTTTGTCGTGTATTGTGCAGCGGCAGGCCGGCAGGGAGAAGAGGGGTATCGCAAGATTTACTTTGAAGGCCTTGGGCGTGTTGTCAACAAACTGAAAAACAATAAGAATCAGCTGAAACGTCTTTTTTTCACTTCAAGTACGGCTGTTTATCATCAGGTTACTGGAGAGTGGGTTGATGAAGTTTCACCAACACACCCTGAGCGATTTAACGGCAAGGTTATGCTGGAGTCTGAAAAGCTGGTTCTGGATTCTGATTTACCTGCGACTGTTGTTCGTTTCGGCGGCATTTATGGGCCGGGGCGCAATTACATGTTGAAGAAGGTGCAGGGTGGTGAAGTATACAGCAATGACCCGGTGATCTTTGGTAATCGCATTCATGCTGACGACTGTGCAGGAATGCTGGCTCACCTGATCGAGCTGGAAAAGCATGGCAAGTGTGTGCACCCCCTTTATCTTGGAGTAGATTCTGACCCAGCCCCATTATCAGAGGTGACTTTGTGGCTGGCTCAACAGATGGGGGTGACGCCAACCTGTGAGATACATGGTGGCGGGCGAGGAGGAAGTAAGCGATGCCGCAATCAGAGGATTCTGGATGCGGGTTATAAATTTCATTTCTCGAGTTACAGAGATGGATATCTATCTCTTATGAGTTAGTTCACCGGGTCATTAGTGAGGTCTTCAAGGCTTATATAGTTAGTGCGGCCTCGGCCCCTTCATTGACCTGGGTTTGAGAGCAGGATTTCTGGCTCAATCAGTTGATTCTGAACTGCTGCCGGAAAGTGATCAGTGAAAATAATACTACCAATGGATAAAACGCTTTCATAACGCCCCCTCATATCCGGATCCCCTGAGTAGACAAAATATGACTTAACCAGATAGTCAGGTTTGCTTAGCGGATATGTGCTCAAAAGTGGTGGGATTGGCTCTAAAACGGGTTTTTTTCTGGAAGCCAATGCGTTGACAGGGTAAGTTATGGCGTCAGAACAGATAACAAAAATATTATTTGAATAAAGACCGGGGGTCAGATGTACCAGGCACCTGTCGCACTAGAGCTGACAGATATTCACAAACGTTTTGGGGATCTTGAAGTCCTTAAAGGCGTGTCTTTAACAGCCCATGATGGTGATGTGGTCTCCATTCTAGGCTCCAGTGGCTCCGGAAAAAGTACTCTCCTTCGCTGCATTAACCTTCTTGAAAATCCCTGTCAGGGGCAGATTGCTGTCAATGGTGAAGAACTCCGCCTGCAGACTCGATCTGACGGCTCTATGGAAGCTGCAGATGAAAAACAGTTAGCAGCTATCCGCTCCCGGTTAGGTTTTGTATTCCAGAACTTCAACCTCTGGCCACACATGACCATTCTTGAAAATGTCATGGAAGCTCCGATTCATGTTTTGAACCGTTCCAAAGCCCAGGTAAAGGAATTTTCGGAATCATTGCTTGAGAAGGTTGGGTTGGCGGATCGTGCTCATTACTACCCTGCACAGTTGTCTGGAGGGCAGCAGCAACGGGTAGCCATTGCCAGAGCATTGGCTATGGAGCCTCAGGTAATGCTATTTGATGAACCTACTTCTGCACTTGACCCAGAGCTGGTGGGTGAAGTGCTTGGTGTGATGCGCAGCCTCGCAGATGAAGGCCGCACCATGCTGATTGTGACCCATGAGATGAAGTTTGCCCGGGAAGTTTCTGACCGGATTGTTTTTCTTCATCAGGGGCGCGTGGAAGAAGAGGGCACACCGGATGAAGTATTCGGTTCAGCCCAGTCTGCCCGTTGCCGGGAATTCCTGGCAACAGCCGTATAAGGCAGCAGACAGGTTGTTTATAAAAAATAGAAGTTTCACAAGAACATAAACACAACTAGAAAACAGCGGAGCAGAAAATGAACAAGTGGATGAAGGCCGGTGCGCTGGCAGCGGGTGTTTTAGCAAGTTCGATGGCAATGGCTGGAGACAAAATCCGTATTGCCACAGAAGGTGCCTGGGCTCCTTTTAACTTTGTTAATGAACAAGGGCAGCTGGCTGGCTTCGATGTAGATATCGCCAATGCTCTGTGTGCAAAGATGAAAGCTGACTGTGAAGTCGTTGCTCAGGATTGGGATGGCATGATCCCAGCACTGAAGGTCCGCAAGTTCGACGCTATAGTAGCCAGTATGTCTATCACTGAAGAGCGCCTGAAACAGGTTGATTTCACGAATCATTATTACTCTGGTGGTCTGCGTTTTCTGGGTGCGAAAGATAAAACTTTGGATATCACCAAAGCTGGTTTGAAAGGCAAGGTCATCGGTGCCCAGCGTTCTACTGTTGGTGGCCAGTACCTGGAAGACAACCTGGCTGATGTTGTAACAGTTAAGCTCTACGATAATCAGGAAGCTGTTTATCTGGATCTCATCGCAGGCCGTCTGGATGGTGCTATCTCTGATGAACTGCCAACTTATGACTGGCTGAAAAGTGAAGCAGGCCAGAACTTTGAGTACAAAGGCGAAGCTTTCGCCAAGAATGACAAGATTGGTATTGCTATCCGCAAGAACGACGAGCTGAAGCAGAAACTGAATAATGCTCTGCAAGCCATTCGTGAAGATGGTACTTACGAACAGATCAACGCCAAGTACTTCCCTTTCTCCATTTATTAATGGTGCTGCCACAGCCTGACATTCAGGTTGTGGCTATAACAATAAAGACGATTGCAGTACTTCGTTTAAAGGATGACCTGTTTTGTTATTTGATGGTCTATTTGATGGTTTTACCGCACAGCTTTTAGCGGGCATGGTGATGACCGTGAAAATCACCCTGGCAGCAACCGTGGTAGGCATTTGTCTTGGTTTGCTGGGGGCGTCTGCCAGAATGTCGAAGACGCGCCCCATACGCTGGCTTGGGGATGGGTACGTTGGCATTATCCGGGGAATCCCCGAGCTTCTTATTGTTTTTCTGATTTATTTTGGTTCTACACGGCTGTTAATGTTCATCGCTTCGCAGTTTGGTTACAACGAATATATAGAATTAAGCCCATTTATTGCTGGTGTTATTGCTCTTGGCTTAACGTTTGGCGGCTATGCGACAGAAGTCTTTCGTGGCGCTTTTTTGGCGATACATCCCGGGCAGAAAGAAGCAGCTGAAGCTTTGGGTATGAGCAAAAGGCGAATTTTCTTTCGCATACAGCTGCCACAGGTTTGGCGCGTGGCGTTACCTGGCCTTGGTAACCTGATTCTGGTGTTAATGAAAGACACTGCGTTGATCTCTGTCATTGGCCTTGAAGAGCTTACTCGTAAGACATCGATGGCGGTAACGGCGACACGAGAACCTTTCACCTGGTATTTAACCGCGGCCCTTATGTATCTGGCTCTTACGGTTATTGCGACACTGCTTCTGAATTATTTTGAAAAGCGCTCACGCCGGCATGAAATGCCTGTACAGAGAACTGCTGTAAAGCTGGCGGAGGGTTAAAGGATGGATTGGTCTGTTATCGCTGAATACTATCCACGCTTGCTGGAAGGCGCCTGGGTTACTCTACAGCTGGTTGTGTTATCAGGCGTGATTGGTGTTGTTCTGGCTGTGCCGATGGCTTTGGCTCGGATTTCTGAAAAGAAGAGATTCAACCTGATCCCACAGGCTTATATTTTCTTCTTTCGTGGCACGCCCCTTTTGATTCAGATATTTTTGATTTACTACGGGCTGTCTCAGTTTGAAATTGTCAGGGAAAGCTTCCTGTGGCAATTCCTCAAAGAGCCATACTGGTGCGCCATCATTACTCTGGGCTTGCATACAACGGCCTATATTGCGGAAATTCTGCGTGGTGCCATACAGGCAATTCCTAAGGGTGAAGTGGAAGCCTGTCGTGTAATGGGAATGAGCAAGTTCACCATGTATCGCAGAATCCTCCTGCCCAGAGCTTTTGGCATTATGCTGCCAGCATACGGTAATGAAGTGATTTTGATGCTTAAAGGCAGTGCGCTGGCGAGTACAATCACGTTGCTTGACCTCACCGGTATGGCGCGAACGATTATTGCCCGTACCTATACGCCGGAAGAGATTTATATTGCTGCCGGTGTGATGTATCTGCTGATCAGCTGGTTGTTTATGCTGTTTTTCAAAGTGCTGGATAATCTGTTTAACAAGCATCGTCTGGTTTGATCACATCTTTCCGGTCTTCCCTGGAAGGCCGGATGATGTATCCGGTTGTTGCTTCTTCGCAGACTTTTTCCCCGCTGCCATTCTTGCAGTGTCGTTCACCTTTGTCTTTTGCTGCCGCTGTCAGGGGAACAATAAAGTCTCCACAAGATAATGTTGGTAGCGAGAAAATATCTTCTGCACAAGTCGGATGCTTTGGTTTGTTGGTGAGTCTCCAGCGCCCTTGGCAGTCCCCATAGGTTACCATTTCATCGACGGTTACTCGCCGGACATAGCGATCCATCCCTTTGAAAAAACTATCCAGTAAATAAGTTTCAACACAATGCAGGTTAAACAAAATGCCTTCAAGTTGAGTAATACACTCTGCTAAAGGCATGTATTGAGTATTGGGAGTATGGAAGTACTCAGCCAGAGTTGCCCGCATCAATTCTTCATTCTGCTCTATCAAAATATTTCTGATTCCGCGGGAAAATAGACCGCAGATCAACTGGTGGTTTAAAGAGTTTGTTGCCGAGCCAGAAAGCGCATCATCAACCTCTGTGCATTTATCGTTTTTGAAGGTCACACGATCCAGCATATCTGCCCAGACGCCCGTATTCACAACTTGTGGGTAATGTTGTCTTTTTAGCAATCCTTCTACGGCTCTTGAGCCTTGTTGTATTAAGTGGGTGTATTTGTTGTGAAGCGGAGAGCTGGTTAAATAATCATCAGTAAAGCCATTTTCACTGGCGTAAAGGTTTGCGTATTTGCAGGGTACAAATCCAATAAAATTAACAGATCTCTTAAAACCCAAGTGCTCAGTGAGAATGTCGTCCAGAACGGTTCTTAATACACTGTGTTTGCTGCCTGAAAGAATTGGTCCTGGGTGAATACGATCAGGGAAATAAACCCGATGCCTTCTATGAAAAGAACCATACCCATGGGATGGACACAGGTTATTCATATGAACAGCAATTGTGCAGATGTCGTCGAATGCTTTCGCGGGAAATTTTTCTCCGGTGGTGCGCTGGTATTCGCTGTTAAGCCGAGCACCAAGAAAGTTAAGAAAAGGGGGGCTTTCTCAGGTTGGCTGAAGAAAGTGAGGGGTTGAAACAGAAATAGCCTTCAGGCAAAGATTGATTTGAACGGATCAACTTTACTGAAGGATCAGTACATGTCTGCAACACCCTCACTCCGCCCTATGTTCTCATTTCTTGGCTGGGTAATCGACCATATAGATATCGACTGGGATAATTCCAGCGCAACGGTTTATCTGCGCAGAGATGGTCGTCTACAGCAACTGAAATGCAGTCAGTGCCACAACTCTATGGGGAAGATGAGGGAGACAGAGCGAACTGTGCTGGACTTGCCGCTGGGCACCCTCAGTGTGCAGTTGCATTTCACTGTTTACCAAGGGCGCTGCTCACACTGCAAGCATTTTGAAACCATCACACCTCCTGGGCTGGCGCCCAAGGCACAGGCCACCGACCGCCTGAAACAGCATGTCAGCCACCTATGCCGATACATGCCATGCAATAAGGTGCCAGAGTTCATCCCTATCTCCCATCACACCGCGCGGCGCTGGGATAAAGAGGTGCTCATGAAGACTCTGCCTGCACCTGGTCTGGATAACATACGAGCACTACTGATTGACGAGAAGTCCATTGGCAAGGGGCACCACTATCTGACAGTTGTCCTGAATGCTGATACAGGTGAGACCCTGTTTCTCGGGGAAGGCAAACGTAAAGCAACGCTGGATCAGTTCCTGAGCAGCCTGACTCAAGAGCAAAAGGCGCCTATTGAGTGTGTTGGTATTGACCGAGGGGGAAGTTACCAAGCCTCGGTCAGAGAACACCTTCCCGACGCTGACATCGTATACGACAAGTTTCACATTATCGCCAACTACAACGAGGTGATAGACAAAATCCGTCGCCGGGAATGGCGGCAGGCTGAAGCTGAGGATAAGCCTTTCATAAAGGG
>NZ_CAMZOG010000021.1 GCF_947331445.1 Parendozoicomonas sp. Alg238-R29
TCAGGGCACGCAGTTTGTGGGCAGGATGAAAACCTCAGCAGTTTACGAAGTCGTTGAATGTCGTGAAACGACAGACGACTCTATCCTGGAAGACCAAATCATCAGGCTCTCTTCTGACAAAGGTCGAAAGGACTGTCCAACTGATCTCAGGCGGGTCAAGATTTGCCGGGAAGAAGACGGCAAAGTACTGGTTTTTATCAGTAACGATCTAAAGAGAAGTGCTGCAGAGATTGCCGCCTTGTATAAATCCCGCTGGCAAATCGAACTGTTCTTCAAGTGGATTAAGCAGAATCTGAAGGTGAAGCGGTTCCTTGGGCGCAGTGAAAATGCTGTAAAAATACAGGTGCTCACAGCAATGATTGCCTACCTCCTGCTGCGCCTGGCTCAGATCACAACACCCTGCAAATTGTCGTTACAGCAAATAGCCCGAAGAGTCAGTCTTAATCTGACCCGCCGTTGCTCTTTGTTGGAATTATTCAGTGATCCGCCGGATAGCATGGAAGTCAATTCACTCCAGAATCAGGGGAGTCTGGAACTGGTTTATGCTTAACCGGACAGTAGTGTAAATAGATATGTTTTCTGAGCCTGAAAATAAAACATCAACACATCTTGGTCTCAGCTAAAATTATTTTTTAACCAGCCAGGGATGGCGGATGTACTTAAAGATTTGTTCAGGGAATGAACATTTGAAGACCTCAAGCACTCTAACTCGTTATAAATGGTTTAAAGATGCAGTGAAATCGCACTGGCGGATTTATCGGGAAGCCTTGGTTGCCAGTTTTCTTATTAACTGAAGTTACGCACTGAACATCAAAGTTTGGCATTATTACCGCCATGAGAAATGACCTAATCGAACTGTATTCTGACTATTTGCTGTCATCCTATGGCAAAACCACAGCCACAGGCTTGTCTGACTTGCTTGATGGTGCCTACAGCCATGATCAGTTTTCCCAGCTACTCTCTTCCAACGATTTTTCCAGCCAAACCCTTTGGACATTCGTAAAACCTGTCGTAAGAGAAGTTGAAAGTCCTGACGGTGTTCTCATCTTTGATGACACCATTCAGGAAAGGAGCCGGAGTTATTTATAAATAACTCCGGCCTTTTTAAGATATTTGGTACACCTGCCAGAGCGCATCTTCATACGCTCCACCAAAATCAATTCTGGTAATACTCTCAACATCAAACATATCCAGAGTGCTTTCAAACTTTGCATCTGGAGACATGCACTGAAGATAGAGCAAGTCGTTATCGATTTTATTCAGTCGGCCAATCCAACAAACAGAAGGGTCAGTAATCTCCTGATGCACCGTAATCAACGGACTTAATCGTGCAGCTGTTCGAAGGGCTTTCTGCATGGAATCAAGATTGATAATACCAGGATGCCGAGGTTCCTGCTTTTTCAGCTTAAGAGCTTTCATCAAAAACTCCTGCTGAGGAACCGGGCGTTCGATATGGCTGATATCAGAGCGGCGAATAACCTGGAAACCATTTAGATCAATCTGATCACTGATGATTTGCAGCAGAAGCAGGTCACGGCTGGCATCCATCAAAATACCACTGGTCCAGGCATCTTCACCTTCAACGCGTTGCCGAAAAATGCGGATACAGGAATGCAGAGGCAACAGCTTGTCCGGCATCGTCCGTATTTCCTGATACTGTCTTTCAGTTACAAACTCAGGCATGTCCAGCTCCCGGTGAGCGCAAGAAAATATCTTGTTTGGGGTACGCTACAGTGACCCCGTGCTCCCGGAATAGTTCCTGAACCCGTGCATTTAATTCATCCCTGACCGGCAAACGGTCATCCACATGTGCCACATGTGTACGCAGCTCATACATCAGAGAACTGTTGCTGTACTCCATCAGGAGCACCAGTGTTTCTGGCTGTTCAACAGTCCTTGAATGCTCACTGGCAGCCTGATGCAACAGTTTTTGCACCAACTTGGGATCTGTACCATGAGCAACCTCAAATGGCAGGATAATTCGAACAATTGAGTTACTCAAAGACCAGTTAATCAGCTTCTCACCCATCAACATTTTGTTGGGAATTATGATTTCTTTGTTGTCCCAATCAGTCACAGTCGTGGAGCGGATTCTAATTCTTGAAACTTCACCGTTCAGCTCCCCAAGAGTAATGGTGTCGCCAAGGCGAATGGGGCGTTCGAACAGAATAATCAGGCCAGCTACAAAGTTGGCAACAATCTCCTGTAAACCAATACCAATACCAATACCCAGAGCCGCAACTAACCACTGCAGTTTGGCCCAGCTGGCACCAAGAAAACTCAAAGCCGTTAAAAAGCCAATACAGGAGATAATGTAACTGAGCAGTGTTGTCATCGCATAACTGCTGCCTGCCCGAAGTTTCATACGGGACAACAGGGTGACTTCCAGAAGGCCGGGCAGGTTTCGAGCCAGGATAAAGCTGGTAGCCAGAGTCACCATACTCAATAGAAGGTCGCTTAACCGCACAGTGAAAGGTACCCCACCCTCCTGATCTGGAGAGAATTCCCAAAGCGTCACGTTATCCAGAACATTCAACAGGGCAAACAGCTCTTTCCAGAACCAGTACAGGCCGATGAACAGGCCGACAATCATCAGAGCATTCAGTAAACGGAGTGACTGCTGATTAATAGTGGCAAGGTCAAGATTGGGTTCTTCAACATTTTCCCCGTCTTTGCTGGCGGCGCGCTTTTTCAGAGCACGGGTAAAGGCCAGTCTGCGCTCGGCCACATTCAGGCTGCGAATGACAAGAGCCTGGAGAAGAACAGCTGCGCCAACCATATACAGGGTTCCGGCAAGCTGGAACTGTAAAATCAATGTGGAATAGTAATAACCGGCTGCAGTAAGAATAAGTTGGGCAAAGGCAATCAATACCAATGCCAGCGTGAGAATAATATGGAGGAACCTGGAACCAAACAGGTAGCTGCTTGCCTGCATTAACCGGAACAACATCCAGCCCTGTAACAAGGAACCTGCCATAAGCAGGGTCATCCCTAAAATATCCTGATTCAAATCCGTAGGCTGATCTTTCGCCAAACTCACGGTCAGTAACAGAGGAACCATGACCGATCGTAAACGGATAAGCAGCATCTGAACTTTACGACACTGGACTGGCGGCCAGCGGAAATGAGTAACGGCGATGTTGTGTGGTCGGTGAATCTGTATCGCCATGGATAAAAGCAACCAAGCAATCGCTGTGACAATAAATGCTGAGCCGAGATTGACCACTCCAACGGAATAATCATTTCCCGACAAAAGTGCCATACCGGTGAAGCCCATTATCACAGGCAGAGGCATAACCTGTAGAAGGCTCAAACCAAGTGCCACAGGAGTAAGAGTCAGAGTATCGTGTCGAACATTCCCCATCTTACGGGTCAATGTCCGCTGTAAGGCCATAAATGTTCTACGCCGGGTGTGAAGCAACAGCACCAGCGCAACAACAATGGAAACAAACAACCAGTTATTCTGGCCATAATCTGTAAGGGCAAACAGGATTCCATCCCAGGGAATGTTGGTGAACTGATGCCAGAGCATTTTCGGCAACTGCTGTATCCAATCAACACCAATAGCCTGGTTACTGGCAATCCAGAAAAGTCTCTCTTCAAGAGTTGTCGAAAGCTCTCGACTTTGAGTATCAAGATTCTTTTGATCAAGATCGAGACTGGTAGCAGTACTAAGCAGTGTCCCAACTTCACCTGAAAGGTCTTCCAGCAACACCTGCCGGTTTTTCATCAGGCGCAGGAGCTCTTTGGTGTCCTGGGGGCTGAACACATGCTCTGATTTGTGCTGTTCAATAACCACATCAACCCGGGCTTCCGGACTGGCCAGCTCTTGACGTTGCTGGTCGTACTGAAACTTTTGCAAACGAGCCTGGGCAACAACATCTGAAATCCCAGGGTCGATACTGAAATGAGGAAGAGTCATCAAGTTTTCCCGGAGCATCCGGGCAAGCACCCGGTTTTCTCCGAGAAGCACTGACTGCTGGCGAACAGTCTGGCTAATATTGCTTAGCTTGCTCAGCTGATTCCTGACCTTAGAACTTTTGGCTGTCAGCTGACTCAGGCGATCGGAAATAGACAGCAATTGCTGACTCATTTCCATATTCAATGCGGCCTGAGCCTGAAGAACACTTTTCCCTGCTGTAGAGCGATTCAGTCGTGAAGCTGTTGCCACTGCTTTTTCACTGGCAGCTCTGCGCTTGAAGTTAATAATGGTCTGCATGGACAGAACTTCCTGCTCCAGCAGTTGAACTCTTCGGGTGAGCAGCCGTTGCTGCATTGTTTCGAGATCAAGCAGAGTACTGCTGGAACGTATTTCCACGTTCAGGCGGGAGTCTTGATGTTGCAAAGCATTCGATTCAGCTTGCAGCAGGATTCTTTTCTTCTCTTTAAGGTCTGCTGTTGTTTCGCTATCAACATCCAGAAGATTGATCTGGGCTGTGATGTCTTTCAGACGATCCTGATTCTTGCTGATGATGGCCTGGTTTCTTTCCGGGCGGGCACGGCCATGGGTTATCTGGTTGGAAATACGTGTGAGCTGGTTTTGGAGTTCTGTGATCTCTTCGAGTCTGCTATCCAACAACTTGCGCAATTCATCAACAGGCTGATGACGATACTTTTCCAACAATGTTGTGTCTGAAGGCAGCGGAAGACTATCCATTTGCTTTTGCTGTTTGACCAGTTCATCTGGCGCATTATCAACCTGTTTTTTTAAGTTCTTCAGCTGCTCCTGTTCAGATGCTGCCAGCCGGAGAAAAGTCAGGGTTTTGCGGTAAATATCAGAAAGCTCAGACTCTTTCTCACTCAGCGCTTTTTCCGCAGGTTTCATCTGCTCAAGGGCCTTGGAAATGGCCTCCTGACTGGGCAGTCTCGGAGAAGATGTTTCCGCCAGAAGTGAGCAGGAAAACAGAGCTGTAAAGATAACTATCGCCAGCGTGCGCATACGAAAAGGACGTCCCGGTCACAGTGTTTTATTAAACATTAATAGGTTTAATAAAGTGTAGCGGGGCTAGCAGTCTTTAAAGGGTCGTGAATCAGCGAGAATTGCGTTGCGCCATGACTACGCCGTTTGAAACAATTCAAATGCAGAAAACCACTATGAAAATCAAAAAACAGGCGGGCTGTCAGAGTTTCCGCTGCCAACACCTCCAAGGTCGTGCTGGCAGCCGGTTTAATCAAAACAGTTTCAGTGGTTCCTCATCCAGAGCAGACATCTGTTCTCTCAACTCCAGAATATGATCTGCCCAGTAACGTTCACTGTTAAACCATGGAAAAGCGATGGGGAATGCCGGATCTTCCCAACGTTTTGCCAACCAGGCGCTGTAGTTCATTAATCGCAAAGTTCGGAGGTATTCCACAAGGTTCAACTCAGCAGGATTGAAATTATGGAACTCGTTATAACCATCAATCAGTTCTGAAAGCTGAGCCATTTTGTGCTGCCTGTCTCCATTCAGAAACATCCACAAATCCTGAATCGCCGGACCATTGATGCAGTCATCGAAATCTACAAAGTGAAAAACATCATCCCGGCACAGGATATTACCAACATGGCAGTCGCCGTGGAGCCTGATAATGTCCGGTTTATTTGCTGCATCAATCACTTCGAGCTTATCAATAAGATCTCTGGCCAGAGTTTCATAAGCCGGAATCAGGCTTTGGGGAATAGAGTCACTTTCCAGCAAGTAAGAGGCACTGTCTTTGGCGTAACGCTGCAGGCTGATTTCCGTACGATAACTGAAAGTTCGTGTTGAACCCGCATTATGAATACGCCCCATAAGCTGACCAAGGCTGAATAGATGATCCATATTATCCAGCTCTGGAGCATGACCACCTTTGCGGATATAAATACTGAACATAAAACCGGCAAAATCGTGAAGAGTTTTACCGCTTTTATCGGCAATGGGGGGAACAACGGAAATATCCAAATCAACAAGTTCTCTGGCAAAGGCGTGCTCTTCCAGAATTTGTTCCCGACTCCAGCGATTCGGGCGATAGAACTTCACAATAACCGGTTGTTCGTCCTCAATACCAACCTGATAAACACGGTTCTCATAACTGTTCAGAGCAAGAATGCGGGCATCGCTGAAATACCCTAGCGACTCAACGGCATCAATCACGGTGTCCGGAGTCAGGGATTCATAAGGATGCTGAGTGGTCATTGCAGGCTCCGGAGCGGAAAAGTCCCTTATTGTAGGGAGCCTACCAGAAGTGTTCACTGGTTTTTTAAAAAGAATCGGTAGTCTTTGTGACCAGAGTGCGTTGCAGCCTCTTGAAAGGCAACCAACATTCCGGCGGGGCTGGGTGCGATTGTAGTGCACACACCCTAACGACATCTCTCTGGTAGATATTGCGAAGGGACAACTGCACCGGCATTGGTTGAAGAACGGCACGTCCACTCAATACTGCCATTCTGATCCGATGCTATAAGCAACAGTTGAGCGTCATCTACAACTTTTGCATTGTAAGTGATTCTTAGAGTATCCCCATCAACGACAATACTCTTCACAGAATTACCAGAAATAATCCCAGGAGAACCCGCCGCCATATTGTTCGCAGGCCAAGTACCATATGTACCGTAATAATCTGCGACTGTTGCTTTGAGGGCAGAAGCCATACTCAACCCTTCAGCCATATGAGTTCGTTTGGTATAAACCTGATAAGCATACAGGGCCACAACAGCAAGAATCCCAATAATCAGCGTAACTATCATCAGTTCAATTAACGTGAATCCATTACTTTTTTCGGGTTTGTTTTCCATATTCATGTCCTTATGTATTGGATTCCTGCTCAGCGACATCTGAGAAGCAGGTATTCATCAACACTTGCTCTCAGAGGCGAAGCCATAACCTGATTTTGAAGCACAATTCGATAAGTTCACCGAATAAGCCTAGCAGCTTAGAGGGTGTTCTCAATTAGGCAACACTGAGCTCGAAGCCAAAACCTCAACAGACCCTAACTACAAGAGAATTTAACACTCTTTACACAGAGGGAGTGCGAGCCACACACCATACATCTACTGTTTCTACACCGTGTTTCTTCAACACTTTACAGAGTTCTTCCGTTGTCGCTCCGGTAGTCATCACATCATCCACCACAGCAACGTGCTTGTACGGTACCGGTTTTCTGAGTGCAAAAGCATTCTGCATATTTTGCTTCCGCTTGTTGGCAGATAAGCCCTGCTGGGACTGATCGTTATTCCTGCGTTTGACCAAGTGGTGGTACACAGGAATATCTATTGCTTTCGAGAGTTGCTCAGCAATAACACCGGCCTGATTAAAACCACGTTTTCTTAGTTTCCACCAATGCAGAGGTACAGGAATAAGAGCTTCTGGCCACGGTTTATCGCAGTAATCTTTTTGGAGATTGTTTATCAGGTGTTTGACCAGTGGACGCGCATAAACAATCTGACGGTTGTATTTCACTCTCTGCAGCATTGTTGAGACCGGGAACGCATATTCAAGGGGGGCAACACAGCTATCAAACATGCGAGACTGCTTTTGGCACGTGCCACACAGAATGTGGTCATTTACCGTTAAAGGGTCTTTGCACTTTTCACAACTCCATTGTGGATATGGCAAAGCCAGCAAGCACTGCTCACACACTCCCTGAACCGGGGAGCAACGCGCACAACATAAAAAGCATGTAGCAACCCCCAATCGATCAAAAAACAACCACACGTCAACCACCAATAAAAACATCGGTTGACTGAATGTGCGCATAAGGTATTATCGCCAAAGTTAGAGTTCCCAGAAACACTCGGCCACAGAGCCGGGGTCAAACATAGTCTAAAGACCATTCCTATGCCTGTACCCACAACGACCGCAACCGCCATGAATACACAGCACAATGGACAAGACTCCGTGACCCGTCACGACTGGAGCGTTGCAGAAGTTGAAGCTCTGTTCGCTACTCCGTTTAACGACCTCATGTTTCAGGCACAAACTGTACACCGCCAGCACTTTGATCCAAACGAAGTCCAGGTCAGCACTCTACTGTCTATCAAAACCGGTGCCTGCCCGGAAGACTGTAAGTACTGCCCTCAGAGCGGTCACTACAACACCGGTTTGAAGAAAGAAAAACTGATGGAAGTGCAGCGAGTTCTGGAAAAAGCCAAACAGGCCAAAGAGTCCGGAACATCCCGTTTCTGCATGGGAGCGGCATGGAAAAACCCTCCAGCCAAAGACTTCCCTTATGTTTTGGAAATGGTGAAAGGCGTTAAAGAGCTGGGGCTGGAAACCTGTATGACCCTGGGCAAACTAAGCCAGGAGCAAACGGAACAACTTAAAGAAGCCGGGTTGGATTATTACAACCACAACCTGGACAGCTCTAAAGAATTTTACGACAGCATTATCACGACTCGCTCTTATTCCGATCGCATGGAAACGCTTTCCTATGTGCGCGATTCCGGCATGAAAATCTGCAGTGGCGGAATTGTGGGCATGGGCGAAACCGTTCGAGATCGCGCCGGGTTGCTGGTCAACCTTGCGAACTTGCCCGTTCACCCTGAAAGCGTTCCTATCAACATGCTAGTAAAGGTTGATGGTACTCCCCTTGGTGATATCGATGACCTGGAGCCATTTGATTTTATCCGCTGTATTGCTGTTGCACGGATCATGATGCCGAAATCCCACGTCCGTCTTTCCGCGGGCCGTGAAGAAATGAATGAACAAATGCAGTCCATGGCATTTCTTGCGGGCGCCAACTCTATTTTCTATGGAGAGTGTCTGCTGACTACACCAAACCCTGCTGCTCACAAAGACAAGATGCTGTTTGAAAAGCTAGGCATTCGCCCTGAGCGCCGGGTTGTTAAAAACGATGACAGCCAGCAGGAAGCCTCACTGCTGGAACAAGTACAGAAAAAACAGGACGAAGCTCTGTTTGTAGATGCCGCTGCGGTGTAAACCATGGCTTTTGATCTTGAAAGCGCCCTGCAGGAACGCAGGGCCAAAAGCCTGTACCGCAGGCGCAGAACAGTGGACGGCCCCCAAAAGCCCCAAATGATTGTAGATGGTAAAGAGCAATTGGCTTTTTGCAGCAATGATTATCTGGGACTCGCCAACCACCCTGAAGTGATTAAAAGCTTCCAACAAGCCGCCAGCAAATACGGTGTTGGCGGTGGCGCCTCTCATTTGATTATTGGGCACAGCCGCGCCCACCACCAGCTTGAGGAAGAGCTAGCAGAATTTACCGGTCGTCCTCGGGCATTACTGTTCTCCACGGGCTATATGGCAAACCTTGGAGTGATCAGTGCATTGCTTGGCCGTGGTGATGCTGTGTTTCAGGATCGCCTGAACCATGCCTCTTTGCTGGATGCCGGCCAGTTATCCGGTGCCCGCTTTCAACGTTATCTCCATTGTGATCCAGCCAGCCTTGAGCAAAAACTTCAACGCAGTGAAGCACACCGCAAGCTTGTAGTGACTGATGGGGTGTTCAGCATGGATGGCAATATCGCACCTTTAAAAGAACTGACCGCTGCCGCTTCAAAACATGATGCCTGGATGATGGTGGACGATGCACACGGTTTCGGTGCTGTCGGCCAGGGTGGCCGTGGTGTGGCTGACATGTTTGATATGGGAATTCGCGAACTGCCAATTCTTATGGGCACTCTGGGCAAAGGCTTTGGAACCGCTGGAGCATTTGTCGCCGGTAGCGACGCCCTGATCGAAACATTGGTTCAATTTGCCCGATCCTACATCTACACAACATCTATGCCGCCCGCTGTTGCCGAAGCAACCCGAACCAGCCTTAGACTGCTGAAAACAGAAGACTGGCGCCGTGAGAAGCTACAAACCTTGATTCAGCGTTTTCGTTCCGGTTGTGAACAGTTGGGTCTGGAGCTCATGGATTCTAATACGCCAATCCAGCCAATAATGGTGGGCAGTGCTGAGAAGTCTCTGACCATGAGCGAAGCACTTGAAGCGCAGGGAATTCTGGTAACAGCTATACGCCCACCAACAGTTCCAAAAGACTCCTCTCGTTTGCGAGTCACATTAAGCGCCAGCCATACAGAGGAAGATGTGGATCGCCTTCTGTCAGCTTTGGAAAAAACTGTCAGGGAGAATCAGGGATGAATCGTGTAATTCTGGTTTCAGGCTGGTGTATGTCTGCAGATGTTATGGAACCGCTCGCGGAAGCGCTTTCAAGCCAAAACTGTAACGTTAGCAGCATGTCTCTGGCAGATGCTGCAGGGGAAAGTTGGGAAGCACTACTGACCTCACTGGATCATCTGGTTAACTCTGAACCAGCAATTCTGGTGGGTTGGTCTCTCGGTGGAAACCTTTGTGCTCGTTATGCAGCCAAACATCCTGAGAATGTTGTTGGCGTGGTGACTATGGGTAGCACACCCAGTTTTGTTGCAACTGAAGACTGGCCTGCTGGTAAACATCCGGACGCTTATCAGGAATTTGCCGATGGCGTGGCTGCTGACATTCAATTGGCAATGAAAGGCTTTGTTCCAATCTGTGCCCGTGGCAGTACTGATTTGAAATCTGCTATTCGTACTTTGAGAGCCTCCGCTAAATGGGCTCTGGCACAGCAAACTGATTGGCGAGTTTTACTGGATAGACTGGCTGAAGATGCCCGTTCAGAGTGGAAAAAAATCACTTGCCTGGGTATTCATTTACTTGCAGAGAATGATCCCTTGGCAAAACTCGGCATTGCAGATGACCTGCTAAAGCTTTTACCTGCTCATAATATTCAGGTTTTACCCGGCAGCCACGCAATATTTTTAGATAACACAAACAGTGTCGTTGAAGCTGTGAAAACAATAACCAATGGTACGGGAAAGGATGTGTAATATGCCCCCGATACCCGCTGCGCTGGATAGGAATGGAACACCTTTACGGCAAGATAAACGCCGCATTGCAGAAACATTTGGCAAAGCCGCTACCACTTACGATGCAGCGGCCAGCTTACAGCAACTTGTTGCAGCAAGAGCCCGATTAGGTCTTCCCGAACTGGATTTACAGGCATCCATTCTTGATATGGGCTGTGGAACCGGTAACGAAACCAGAGCCTTAGTAGAGCGTTATCCTGAAGCTGACATCACTGGCCTGGATCTTTCTCAGGGCATGCTGGATTTCGCTAGTCAAAATCCTTTCCTATCCAACTGCCACTGGGCTATCGGCGATATTGAAGAATTGCCTTTCAACGAAGAACAGTTTGATCTGGTGTTTTCCAGCCTGGCTATTCAGTGGTGTGAATGCCTTTCTGAAGTTATGGCTCAGGTTCATCGGGTTTTGAAGCCCGGTGGCTGGTTTGTATTTTCAACACTGGCAGCAGGTAGCTTGCATGAGTTGAACGCCGCCTGGAAATCGGTAGACGATAAACCCCACGTAAACAGTTACGAGAGTCTGTCTCGTCAGAAACAGCGTGTTGCTTCTTCTGACTTGAGTATTTCCTCTTTGCGTCAGCAGACAGAAACCCTCTATTACCCTTCAGTCACTCATCTATTCAAGGAAATGAAAGCCCTGGGGGTAAATACTGTTACCGAGACTCAACAGAAAGGGTTGGCAGGTAAAAGTACGATCCGCAAACTGACCGAAGGCTACAAGCCTTTTGTCACAGAAAAAGGTTTACCTGCCAGCTACCAGGTAATCTATGGCGTTTTGCGAAAACCCTCAGCTTTTTAATGATATAGTCTGTCCGAACCTGACCTTTCAAAATAACTGTAATAGCAGGCACGGACAGCATGCTTATTTTTCCTGTAGAACAAAAACCAGACTGGCGTCGTCCACCCCTGGTGACCCTCTTTCTGATTCTCGCTAACTGTCTGATCTTTATTTTTTATCAGCTCCCTGACGACGGTCGCACCGAAAAAGCTTTGCAAGCTTACAAAGACAGTGGTCTGTACACCCAGGAGCAGGATATTTATCTCCGCCATATTCGCTTCGATCCCTGGAAGCGGGCCGCGCTTATGGAAGCAAGGGACGACGGCAATAATGAAACCGTTATGGTTCACCTGCTGCACGACCTTTCCTTTGATGAATCGCTTCGAGAACGGGAAGGTTTTGCCAGTAGTGAATGGGAAACTAAACGACTGGAGGTTGAAGGGTTAAGAAACCAGATCAGCTATATCCGGTTTGGCTACAAACCCAGCGATCCTTCCATTATTGATGCCTTTGTTTCTACATTCCTACATGGAGGTTTTGGACACCTGTTCGGTAATATGTTGTTCCTGTTTATCTTTGGCTTTGGATTGGAAGCTTCATTAGGTAGAAAGGCTTATCTCGGAGTTTATCTGACAACCGGATACACAGCCGTCGGCCTTTACCAATTGGCTGAATGGAACAGCTTTTCTTTTGGTGTCGGCGCTTCCGGTGCTATTGCTGGATTGATGGGAGCTTATCTCGCCGTTTATGGGTTAAAGCGTATTCGCTTTTTTACGACGCTGGGCTTTTACTTCAACACCATAACCGCACCGGCTGTTGTTGTTTTCCCATTCTGGCTGGGCAAAGAAATCCTCAATGGTTTGTTCGGTACTGAAGGCATTAACTACTGGGCCCACGCTGGCGGGCTTGCAGGAGGCTTTGCTATCGTCTGGTGGCTGAAATCTCGCGGCCTCAAAATTGCAGAAACAGCCTTAACAGATGAAGAACAAATCGTTACGGAAACGCCTTATCAGCGAGAGCGACGTATTCTTGAAGGCTATATGAGCGATCTCCAGCTATTCAAGGCTATTGAACTGTGCCAGAGACTGATGCAGAAATATCCCGGTGATAAGTATCTTCTAAACGTTGCCTGGAACCTGTTTGAGGGATTACCGGATCACGCAATGTACGAGCAGGTTGTTACCAGTATTCTTGAGCTCCCACCCAATGAAGGAGATAAGGCGACTATTGCACGGGTTTACGGCAGTTATCGCAAAACAACCGGTAGAATGCCAGCCGATGATGAGGTCAGCCTTTCTCTGCTGGAACGCTTCTTAGACTCCCAGTGGAAAGAATACTGTGTGGAACTGACTGAACACCTCGTGTCTCAGCACTGTAGTGACGAACGATTCCAGTCAGTTGTCGAAACCATGGCAAGGCGGTTACGCAACAAAGACATAGATAAGAGCAAGCAACTCAAAGCCTATGGCCAACAAACCTTTCCTCAGGCTGAAACAGCCTGAGGAGCTTTTGCACTTTGATTATTAAGTGCTGAGACCAGTTCTTCAATCTCTTTGTTCACAGCGTTTTCCGGAAACTTTTTCTGGATAAATGTAAGAACTTTCAGGGCATGGGCGTCCCGCTGCAAGCCGTCGCTGAGCGCCTGAGCCATGAGTAAATAAGCCTGGGGGATCTTCCGGTATTCAGGGGAATGTATATGCATATCCTTGAGGATCAGGACGGCATCCCGAAACTGCCTTCTAGCCACCAGTCCTCTGGCTGCGTTATAACAGCTTTCAGGGCTCTCCGGTTTCCACCCGGCATGTCGATGTCTAACTGCAGTCAACGCATCGGCCGCCAGTGTGTATTGGCTGGAGTCAGCCAGCAGTTGCAAATAATGCTCAGCCTGCCGCTCCATTTTTTCTATCGAGCTACCAATAGCACGCATTTCAAATAAACGACGATTTAACTCGGCATCTTTTTTACGGCTTTTTAATGCATTACGGAGTGATTCTGCACAATCTTCTATTCTCCCTTCCTGAAAGTATATAGAGCTGTCGGACAACGCTTTTTTATACTTCCACGATTCTTCATCCATGACTTCTGACTGTTGTGTATCTTCTGTCGTATAGCCCAGCACATCCTGATACTGAAACAGACAATAGCCCATCAATGCACACATAACACAGGTGAAGTAACTGCCAGAAAACAGCGAAATCGGATAAAGAAGACTGCTGCTGATTTTGGTACCCAGCAGAGCAAGAAACGCTCCTGAACCACCGTAGAGGAGCATGACAAAGAAACACAACAAGAGATAAGGCCAGCCTATGGCAGTCATGATGCCGAATAGCTTTCCGGGGTGAACAGCATCTGCCAGCGAGTCTTCACGAGCCAGCACCATAACCGATGCTGGAAGAGCGAGAGCCGCGAAAATACCAACGCCTGCAGCAACAATAATTCCACCGAAAAAACCCGCTGCTGCGATAGAAGCACCAATCACAATAAACACCGCCATCTGCTTGAAGAACAGATGAAAACCTTCTCCGGTAAAAGATTCGGCAACACTGGGTGGCTCCCAGCGTCCGTCACTCATGTATTCAATAATTTTATAGGTGTACTTGGTGATACAGGCTGTGAGAACAAGACTCATCAGCCCTGCAAATATTGATGCTGAAGATAAGGTGACACCCAAAAGCGAGGTGACCAACAGAAAAATCATAGTCTGGGTTTTAAACGGATAGATAAAGAAATCGTTCAAACGCCTCCAGAACGGTTCTGCCGATTGTGCAGTACCAAGAAATTTCAGTTCCCTATGGCAAAGCGGACACCTTGGTTCACCAAGGCTTGCCGGTGGTTTAGGCGAGCAGATTTTGCAGAAAAGCTTATGACACTGAGTGCAATTCCATTGCGCAGGAGCTTCGATATGCCAGCTGCACTGAATCCCCTGATATTCTGCTCCACCGTGAGCCATGGTCGTTAGTTCTCTTATATGTATTTCGTTTGCGATTGTATGAGGTAGTTACAGGGAAAGTCATCATAAACTAGAGTGCTGATTCACAAAGTAGCTGTTAATCTGGTGCCTGAAATTTATGGTAATGAAGTTACTCCCATGAAGCAGACTCTATTCATAACCGGTACTGATACCGATGCAGGAAAAACTGTTGTTTCCTGCGGTCTTTTAGCGAGGGCAAAACTCGATGGGCTGACCACAGCAGCGGTTAAGCCCATCGCCTCCGGTTGCGAACAAACTGCTGATGGTTTGCGTAACAGTGATGCACTGGCTCTACAGCAATCCATCACCATGGAATTACCTTACAACCAGATCAACCCAATTGCTCTTGAACCAGCCATTGCACCACATATTGGGTTACAAGAAACGCAGCGCCGTGTAACAACAGATCAGCTGGCCGGTTACTGCCGTGGCGTTATGATGAAAGGTGCCGACCTGACATTGATAGAAGGTGCTGGCGGCTGGCGAGTACCACTTTCTCCTCGAGAAATGTATTCAAGCGTCCCTAAAAAACTGAACATTCCTGTTGTTTTGATAGTTGGAATGAAGCTGGGCTGTATTAATCATGCTGTGCTGACACTGGAAGCTATCTTCAAAGATGGCCTGAAGCCTGTTGGTTGGGTGGCAAATCGTGCCGAACCTGAAATGAGCCGGTTTGATGAAAATTTAACAACTCTCAAGGGTCTTTTGCCTGTTCCATGTTTAGGCGTCGTTCCACACCTGACCAACCCTTCTCCTGAGAATGTGGCAGAACATCTCACTCTGCCCAAAGTGTGAGGATGGACAAAGAAAGGCTCTGCCTTGAGAACGCCCCCCTGCTTAGTGATTTTGATAGCTTGTCGCCATAGCAGTGCAGAAGCTTGCGCGCCTGTATGTGTTCCAGTTTGCCAATTCGACTACCCTCTTTTTTAAATCAGGATCACGACTCAGATTGTAAACAATGAAGACTCTTAAGTTTTTAACTCTCTTAACCCTTACTTTTCTGGTTGCCTGTACCCACACTCAGAAACCAGACGTCTCCACTCACTGGACGGTGTCTGACAGCCATCAGCAAATTCAGCAAGCTCAAGCACTGGAAGCTCAGGGAGTGATCAAAGATCTTCGCATCACGGGGGCTAACCCGGAGCAGCTATCAGCCACAGGCCCGGTCAATGTGCTTGCCTGCCTTGAGAGCGCTGGCAAATGGTTAGAGAAATATAAGGAGTGTGAGTTTATGCCTGTACAGAGTTGTAAAGCACTGGGGGGCGAGTTCAACAGCTGCTCCTCCGCTTGCCGCCACAACGAAGACGCCATGATGTGTATTCAGATGTGTGTGCCGGTTTGTGCTTTTGATATCGACAAATAAAAACCTGCGGGCAACATATGTTACCCGCGAGTTGTTTTACACAGACGCAGTCTTTAACTGATCAGATTCTTGTTGCTTTTCGATTGGTGTGAGGGTGACGGGCACACCATTTAAAGCGGCATTGCCTGACAAACTGTCGATTGCCTGATCATCAGTCAGATCATTCACACTCTGCCCGGCATGATCACTGGCGATAGCCATTCTCATACCTTTACGATTATGGCCCCAGCCATGGGGGATACTGACTACACCCTGCATAATTGTGTCAGTTACCTCGGCCTCAATGACAACAGTTCCTGTTCTGGAACTTACCTCTATCTGTTGTCCATTCGTTACACCAAGTCGTTGGGCGTCATCAGAATGAAGATGGGCAGTGCAACGGTTTTTGCCTTTCACTAACCGCCGACTGTTATGCAACCAGGAGTTGTTGGTTCGCACATCTCTCCGCCCAATCAACAGCAATTTATCTGACTGTGAGTTAGCGGACGATTCGAGCCGCTCCAAATCTTTAAAGAAAAATTCCGGTTCCAGGTGTATAAGTTTGTCTTTGGTGAACAGTGTTTCTGGCAGGCAAGGTGTTAAAGGCCCGAGATCAACGCCATGCACCTGTTTCTGTAAGCGTTTGCGTGACAAACCTTTTAAAGGGTTGCGTAACATACCGTATGGACCAGTTTTTAACAGCATATCCAGCACACCATCCGGGCCAAGGCTCTTTAAAAGTTTGTTTGTTATTTTGCCTTGCAGGTTTCTGGGTGGATGCAAACGCTTTTCAAGTTCCTGATAGATTTGCCAGTCATGCTTTTCACCGGGTGCTTTTTCAAATAAGGCTGGTGAATAGCGGGCCGTATTTCTCACCGCCAACATATTGAAGATAACGTCGTAGTGCTCCCGCTCAAGGGGGCTGACTGGCGGCAGAATAATATTGGCGTGCTTTGTGGTTTCGTTGAGGTAAAAATCTATGGCAACCATAAACTCTAAACCTTCCAGTCCTTTCTCCAACTGTGTGCCATTCGGTGTAGAGAGAGCAGGATTTCCCGCAACTGTGACCAAGCCTTTTATCTGACCATCACCTTCTACCAATATTTCTTCTGCTAATGCGGAAACAGGAAATTCACCATTAAACTCAGGAAGGTTTCTAACGCGGGAAAAACCCTTGCCAAGGTGACCACGCCCGGTTTGCTTTAACAGGTCTGCCGCAGGTTTCGTGAACATCAATCCACCTTCTGCATCCAGCCTGCCGGTGGCAATATTTATAACCATAATCAGGTATTGGCAAAGCAAGCCAAACTCCTGAACAGAGACACCCATGCGGCCATAACAAACCGGCTTTTCGGCTTTGCCAAACTCTATAGCCAGCTGTTTGATAGATGCTGCACTGATACCGGTAATGTCTGCTGCTCGCTCCGGTGTCCAGCCACCGACATAGTTTTTGATCTTCTGAAAGCCCTTCAGGTGACTAGTGAGATGAGCAGTATCAATCAGCTGCTCTGAAAACAAAGTATTGATTATGGCCAGAAGTAAAAATGCATCGGTACCCGGTTTTATAAAATGATGCTCATCTGCAATCTGTGCTGTTTCTGTTTTGCGCGGATCAATAACGATGACTTTACCGCCACGCTTTTGAATGTCCTGAAGGCGCTTCTTCACATCGGGCACGGTCATGACACTGCCGTTAGAAGCCAGAGGATTACCGCCAATAATCATCATATGTTCTGTGCGATCAATATCTGGCACAGGTATTTTCAACTGATGCCCAAAAAGCTTCCAGGACACAATGTGATGAGGAAGCTGATCAACAGATGTCGCAGAAAATCGGTTACGAGTACGTACAGCATTAAAGAAATGCCTGCCCATTAATAAGCTGCCAGTGTTGTGCACGTTGGGATTACCAAGGTAGGTTGCCATAGCATTGTTGCCATGAGCTTTCTGAACTCGTCGTATACCTTCAGCGGCTTTGTCCAGAGCCTCATCCCAGCTGATTTCTTTCCAGCCATCAGATGTTCTCTCTAAAGGTTTGCGAATACGATCCGAGTCTTGGTAAAGGTCTTTCAGTGCAATCGCCTTGGGGCAAATATGTCCACGGCTGAATGGGTCTTCTTTATCGCCTTTAATGGAGTGAATCTCTGTTCCCGTGTAAGTGATCTTAATCCCACACACGGCTTCACAAAGGTTGCAGGTACGGTAATGAATTTGCTCCGGCAAAACTGAATCAGGCATGGTCGTTCCGTGCTTCTTGTTTTATAGCAGAGTAACCCGATCACTCATGTTCTGAAAAGAGCTAAGCCTGTGGAGGCCCAATGCATAGGAAATAAGAATTTGAACTATTTTGAGCTATAAAGTGGCCTAATGACTACAAACGCCCCGTTAAGCACAATACCGCGCATGACAACGAGGTCACCCATGCAAAAAACGTAAAATCGACAGCAAAGAACTGAAACTTAAATCGGCACAACTGCACAACTGGTTGTAGCAGAAAATCAGTCAGTTACCTATATTGCTCGAACACTGCAAGTACCAATCAGTAGTTTGAATCCAGTAGTTTGAATCCAGTAGTTTGAATCGCCAAGGGACGTTCTCAGCAGGATTGGCAGCCTGAAACGTGAACAGACTGACCACTATAACTCCAATACCCGAAAGAATGTCATACGAGATATAGTCGATTACATTATGTTCTACAATGTCCATCGACTGCTCTCGTATTTGGGTTATAGCAGCCCAGTCATTTTGAAAATCAACGTGTGAAAAACGCAACTTAATCAGGTGTCCGTTTTTACTTGGCCACGATATCCTTTAAGGAAATCGTCAGCTGATGGGTTAACGGCTACCCAGCACGCCCCAGAGGCCAGATTTCCACTGCCCACCAGTTACACCAAAATTCACATGAACAGCAGCACCTGGATCCAGTGCTTCCCGGAACTTCCTGGCCTCAGCGGCATTCAGAGGTACATCATAGGTTGAACCTGGGAATTCATTGGCGCAAGCGCTGGCGCCATTCCAGGCGACACCTCCGGCATTGGTTCTACTCCAATCACCATTCGCCAACCGACATGCGTAAGCCTTGCTGTTACCTGACCAGTCCAAGCGCATAAAGCGGTCACCATATTCCCAAAAGGATACAGTA
Source organism: Parendozoicomonas sp. Alg238-R29 (assembly GCF_947331445.1). Taxonomy (GTDB): domain Bacteria; phylum Pseudomonadota; class Gammaproteobacteria; order Pseudomonadales; family Endozoicomonadaceae; genus Sansalvadorimonas. The sequence continues at coordinate 19,062 of NZ_CAMZOG010000021.1, forward strand.
CGGCCATTAGCATAAGCGTTATAGGTATCCTCTGGGCCAATGCCCCAAAGTTGCTTATTCAAACGACCACTGCTGCTATCAAGATCACTCTCTTCCAGCATATCCAGACCGAAGGAGTTCACACCATTCTCGATGCCCGTGCGAGCTTCATCTGCGCTGACAACATCGTGGCAGAAGTTATTATGGCATTCCTGAGAGCGCGTGAAGCGATCTGTCTTAATGTGGTTATCATTCACGTTAATGGATGCCACACCAACATTTCTCTCAAAGCTACTGCCTAACATTACATTGGAAGCTGTACTGCAACCCGTGCTACCACCACTTTTGTAGAAGAACACCCGTTTTCCGCTTTCCCGAACCTGGTCAAAGGTCAAACTGGTTGGCACGGTTCGACAGGAGTCGATGGTGTAAACCAGATCACCCATCCAGGCAACATCGTTCTTCAACTGCTGATAGCCCGAATTGTCTCCACCAAAGTCATCTTGCAGGAAGAAGAACACAACATCGTTGTCGTCTGCACCTTTTAACCAGCTATCAACCTCACCCAGCATACGACGCAGGGTTGTTTCTCTCTGACCGCAGTCCGTAGCGTGACAAACTTTGGTTTGACGATCACCCTTACGAACATCTAGTTCAAAGAATCGTACGCCGAGTTGAAGTTGCTCAATCATGGCTCGACGATGGTTCGGACCAGGAATCAACTGACCGCTGAAGTAAGCTGTACTGTTAAAGGCATTGTGTGAGCCCAGTACAGTTGTCTGACGAATCGGCGCTTTAGCGGTGATAGCTTCATTTATATCCAGCGCCTTTTCTCCAGCACTGGCGGATCGGGCAAGAACACGAACAGAATCAATATTATCTTCCACCCAGCTGCCCGGACGCTCTTCCAGATTGGAAGTGCTGCGGGTCAGAATACGCCAGTTTCTATCTGTTCGGTGATTCGAGTACTCATACACATACACATCGGCCTTGCCTACAACCATCACAGATGAGGCTTCATTTCTACCCAGTGTGTAGTCATTAAGATCAGAGCTAAACTGACCTTCTTCCAGGCAAAATGGGGTGCCTCGAAAACCTGGATGCTCAAACAGGCAAGCAAAGTTATCGGTATTGCGGGTACGCACCTTGAATGAACTGATGCCATCATTCAGGTCATCCATTCTATAGGTGTTACCCATAACTACGGTTTTTTTGCCACCGTAGTTGCCATGCTCATAAATCGTGGCGTAAGCATCACCGTAGAGTTTTATGGAGGAAACTTTGTCATTGCGGGAAGAGCCTATCCAGCCATTATCTCCCGTGCCGTAACACCATTCAGCTCCTTCATACTCCGAATGTTCGTAGAAGCAGACTTTGTCTTCTGCATAAGTGGTGCTTGCCAGACCCGAGGCGGATGCTATGAAAGCAAACCCAGAGAGAAAAGAGCGCAGGCGCGTCATAAAAGATATCCTTCTTATTATTGTTTTTGTCTACCGTGAGAAATAAGACCTGCACCCGAAACGGGTTCACTAGGCCATCATTGACTACGGTTTTTGCAGTTTAATGATGCTTTTGTGAAGGTAAAATGGCTCGTCTGCCATAGTGATTAGCAGGATGTAAAAATAATGACCAGCTAGAGATAGGGTGTATTCACAATTAAACATCGAGCTCAGCACTTAAGGAGTGATCGAATGGAATTGATCAAATGGGCAACTTGGGTACCGACTGTATTTTGGCTCTTAGGATGCGCCGACTCTCATCAAAGCATGGTGATTATGGCTCAACAGGTAAAGTTGACACCGGAACAACATGAAGAAATCAGCAGCCACTATGCTCTTTTGATGGAAGTGCAGGACAACATCACCCGGAAATACAAAATTAACAATGACACTCAGAAATATGTTCTCAAACTCACCAACCGATTGGGAAACACGACCCCAATGTTTTCAGGGTTGAGTGTCAGTGGTGCCCAGATCAACCTTAACTACACGCTGTTAACGTTCAGTCGTGACGATGAGATAGACAAGGATGCTATTACCGGACTTGTCGCTCATGAGCTGGCCCACGCTCAACACTACAAACTGTTGCCCACTCTTGATCTCCTCAATCTTGGATTACGTTACTCCTCCTATGAGAAAAAATCCTCCAAGAGTGCCTGGGCAGAATGGGTTCGGGCTTACGAGCAGTTCACAGACATGCAGGTCATTGCTTTTGGTTATGCTACCGAGCTAATTGCCCAGAAAAGAAAAACCCACAGCTATATTCAGGAGCATGAGTTTGGCAAAGCGCCATTTTATGAGTTCAGTGCCTACCTAACTGAAGAAGAAATAAGGGCACTGGATGAAAATGACGAAACATTCAACCAAAAAATGGAACAGCTCCTTAAAGTGCTTGAATGGGATTCCTTCCGCGAAATGGCCAGCCGCTTCCCATAACCCTCCTTTTTCATCAGTGTATTTTCTGATGATCTAAATCTATTTCCTGAACGTAAAATCCATAATTAAAACACTTGTTTAAAGTTACAAACGCCCAGAATAGAGCAGTTGAGAGGCTTTAAAGAATTTCGGAAAGCCCTTGACAGAGTAGGTATCCATACGTAAGTTTCAAACACCTGTTTTAATCCGCCTGTTATACTTGAATAACGGGTGACAAGAAGCGGCTCAAGCCGACCACCAGAATCATAAATACCGAGGTCACAAGCCATGCCAGAATATAAGGCCCCTTTGCGTGACATCCGCTTTGTACGCGATGAGCTCCTGAACTATCCAGAGCACTACGCCTCCCTGCCTGGTGCTGAAGACGCAACTCCAGATATGGTTGATGCCATTCTGGAAGAGGGCGCCAAATTCTGTGAGCAGGTTATTGCTCCTCTGAACCAGGTTGGTGATCAGGAAGGTTGCACCTGGTCTGAAGATGGTGTGAAAACCCCAACTGGCTTTAAAGCTGCTTACGAGCAGTTTGTTGAAGGCGGCTGGCCTTCCCTGTCTCACGATACTGAGTTTGGTGGTCAAGGCCTGCCTGAATCACTGAACCTCGTTATGAGTGAACTGATTGGTGAAGCTAACTGGTCTTGGGGTATGTACCCTGGCCTGAGCCACGGTGCCATGAATACTCTGCACGCCCACGGTACTTCTGAGCAGCAACAAACTTATCTGACCAAACTGGTTACCGGTGAATGGACTGGCACAATGTGCCTGACTGAGCCTCACTGTGGTACCGACCTGGGCATGCTGCGTACTAAAGCTGAAGCAAACGCTGATGGCTCTTACAGCATTTCTGGTACCAAGATCTTCATCTCCGCTGGTGAGCACGACATGGCCGACAACATCGTCCATATCGTACTGGCCCGCCTCCCAGATGCTCCTCAGGGCACCAAAGGTATTTCCCTGTTTATCGTTCCCAAGCAGCTGCCTAATGAAGATGGTTCTGCAGGCGAGCGTAATGCTGTTTCCTGTGGTTCTATCGAACACAAAATGGGCATCCACGGTAACTCTACCTGTGTGATGAACTTTGATGGAGCGAAAGGTTTCCTGATTGGGCCTCCAAACAAAGGTCTGAACTGCATGTTCACCTTTATGAACACTGCACGTTTGGGTACTGGCCTGCAGGGTCTGGCTCACGCAGAAGTGGCTTATCAGGGTGCTCTGACTTATGCCCGTGATCGCTTGCAAATGCGTTCTCTGACTGGTCCAAAGAACCCTGACGGCCCTGCAGATCCGATCATCGTACACCCTGATGTTCGTCGTATGCTGCTAACTATCAAAGCCTTCACCGAAGGTAACCGTGCCCTGGTTTACTATGCAGCCAAGCAAGTAGACGTTATGCAGCACGCAGAAAGTGAAGAAGAGCGTAAGGCCGCAGATGCCATGCTGGGTTTCCTGACGCCAATCATCAAGGCATTCATCACTGAAACTGGCTTTGAAGCTGCTAACCACGGCGTTCAATGCTACGGTGGTCACGGCTTTATCAGTGAGTGGGGCATGGAGCAGAACGTACGTGATGCACGTATCTCCCTGCTTTATGAAGGTACTACCGGCATTCAGGCTCTTGACCTGCTGGGCCGTAAGGTTCTGATGAGCCAGGGCGAAGCTCTGAAAGGTTTCACCAAAGTTGTTCACAAGTTCTGCAAAGAACACGCTGACAACGAAGCTATGAGTGCTTACATCCCACAGTTGGGAGCTCTGAACAAAGAGTGGGGCGACATCACCATGAAGGTAGGCATGAAGGCTATGCAGAACCGTGAAGAAGTTGGTTCCGCATCTGTCGACTACCTGATGTACTCCGGCTACGTTGTTCTGGCCTTTATGTGGGCAGATATGGCTCGTCTGGCAAAAGCCAAGCTGGCGGAAGGAACAACTGAAGAAGCCTTCTACACAGCCAAAATTCAGACTGCTGATTTCTACTTCCAGAAGATTCTGCCACGCGTACAAATGCATAAAGCTTGTATCGAAGCTGGCGCCGACAGTGTTATGGCTATGGATGCCGCTAACTTCTAATCGAAGTAGCGACCAGGGATAATTCCTGAAACGCCAAAGCGGGCTCAAATGAGCCCGCTTTTTAATGGAGAATGGTTTGCGGCTGAAAAGCCGTTTTTAAAAGCTCTGCCACATATTTGTTCTTACATGCATCACTGGGAGGAGAATTCTCTAACTGTCGCGCGATTTCATTCTGAACGCTTTTGAACTCTAAATAATTAACCAAAGGTTTAAGAGCCGTGTAAACCTCTGCAGTTTTTGCTGAAATTCTTTCTCTTAGTGCTTCTTGAGCGGCTTTAAAATCAGCTTCACTTATAGGGTTTTCAGGCTTTTTAACACCCTCCTGAAGTATTTTGGCTGCGTCCATTTGCACCTGAGTCAGGTGAAGCACAAGATCCACTGGAAGACCATATCTATCTGCCTGAATTCGAGCGTCTGCAAGCACACGTTCTTCCTGAGTCTTATCAAGTATGGGAGCCCCGTAACCTTTTTTTAATCGCCCCATTTCCGGCATAAATCCCAGTCGTTCACAGACTTTAACAAGAAGATTCTCTATCTGTTCTCTCCCGGCAGTATCAGAAAGGTCCAGAGCCCGAACAGCCATGGTGTGGAGTGGCCTTGAAGCCTTTGGCCCCGTATCCATGTCAGCTTGTGCCAACATTGACTGCGCTTTGCCCTGAGGGGCTTTACGGTCACCGGGCAACAAATGAATACCAGATGGCGACGGTACAATCGGTGAGAAATCGGTATTCATAGCCAAAACCTTTGCAAAGCCCTTATGCTGGAAGTTTCGGCTTTGCTCAGTAGATCTATAGCTATTTGTTAAGCTCTTTCTGCCAATAGCTGGTATAGAGCCATTCTCGATCGCCATCAGCCAGGGGAAAGCCGTAGAATCCTCCGTAACCTTGCGAACCCGTTCTTTTATTTGTGGCTCCGAAGCCAGCTCTTCTTCAAAAGTACTGGTGAAGTGTTGAAAATAGTGATTGTAGATACAGGTGGTGGAAGAAATATCTTCTGGAATGATGCTTCTTATTTATCGGCCATATTCAGACATGCGTTTCTGCCTTTAAATTCTATTATTCCTGTTCATTCAACACACCGATTATGCCAGACTGCCTCCCAAGAGTGGTTGCTGTATAAGTGATAATAAAGATGACTGATGTTGATACTGTTCTGACAACTGCAGAAAAGCTGAATCTGGAAACGGCCAAAATCCCCTGGAATGAACTGCAACGTTTGTACGCTCAGGGTGTTGTGCTGGTTATTTCACCAAATATCGACCTTGTCACCGTGGCGTCAGCCTTTGTTGATGACCTCGCTGAACAGGTAAAGGTATGGCTGGAAAGCGGGGATATAAGAAAATCAACAGATGATGACGCCAGAACCTGGCACGAACAGGATATAACTATGTGGGCTGTCGCCGCAGCCCCTTGGGTTCTGGTTCAGGAAGAACCCAAGGCATAATGAAAAGGCTGGTTAGAATGACCAGCCAAATGCGATTTCGCTCAAATTAAAACCATCATTATCGCTATGCAGGTTGGCATTGGAATAATGGAAAGCCCTGAAGATAGCCTGGTATTGCTGACGCTCACCAAACTGAAAGCCAAAACCGATGCGGTCTTCAAACTGAAGACGAATACCGAGATCAACCGGATCATTATTTTTGGCTTTCAGTGTACTGGCAGAGAGATAAGACAAACCAATGCCCATTTCTGCAAAAGGTGTGAATGAACCAAACCAGGGAGATTTTCTGGTCACTCGAAATACCGGTGAGAAAGCTATTGCATTGATATGATCCCGGCCCTTAGCACTGACTCCAGAACCACTGGAGAGTTTGCTTTTCCAGTGATTAACAGAGAGATCAAAGTAACCACCAATGTACCAGCCTCCTTCATTAAACCAGCGCGAATCCCAGTTTTTAATGGCCGACACTCTGTAGCTGTTTAAATCAGCATTGCTGCTGAAATCCTTACCACCAGAAATAATCACACCATCAAGCCATTCAGCATGACTGACAGCAGTACTGCCCAATAAAACCAAAATAAGAGTCAGTTGCAGTTTTAAACGGGTAAGCATAGAGCCAGTATCCATTCCAAAAGTGTCTGAAACGTTATCGGCTACAAGCTTTTCTGGTTGAGAAACAAAAAGGTTAACGAGTTTCGTCAAGAATCGCGAAACTTAACAGTGTAGTGGGCAGCGCAATGGCCAGAAGTATATGGAGCACAGGGTTAATCAGAACCAACAGGCCAGCACAAATCCAAATGCCTTTTACGATTCCACGTTTGAGCTGATAACGACGGGTGAACTGTCGTCTGTATGGATGCCTTCCTTCAGGGCTGCGATCATGCATCCACACAGGAAGCAGATGATGATCCAGCCAGACTCGCAGCATCAGCCATACAACCTTCATACGCCACTCCTTCGGCAATGGCCATAAACGATAAAACAGCACTTTTAATGTAAACATCCGCTTAGAAAATAACCAGTCAGAGTCAGTAAATTGAGTCATTGGCTCTATTGGTTAATCAGATTGAAAATTTCAGTCAAACGCTCGTTTGAAGGTGAGCCAATAGCGAGTATGATACGTACCAACCCTTACAAGAGGCAGGGTGCGCTCTGTTTCAACACCTATAAAGACAAAATCACACAGAGGTAGAACATGGCTGAATACAAGGCTCCGTTGCGGGATATGCAGTTCGTGCTCAATGAAGTCTTTGGCGCTGGCGAGCTGTGGGCTTCCCTGTCTGGACTGGCTGAAGTGGTTGACCCCGAAACTGCAGAAGCCATTCTCGAAGAAGGTGCAAAACTGACCAGCCGTGAACTGGCTCCACTCAACCGTTCCGGTGATGAAGAAGGCGCAGTCTGGAATGACGGTGTTGTAACAACTCCCAAGGGCTTTAAAGAAGCTTTCGCCACTTACGCCGAAGGTGGTTGGGGTGGTTTGGGGGGCAACCCTGAATTTGGCGGCATGGGTATGCCAAAAATGCTGTCTGTGCAATTTGAAGAGATGATGTACAGCGCCAACAACTCTTTCACTCTGTACCCAACCTTAACTGCCGGTGCCTGCCTTGCCATTAACGCTCACGCCAGTCATGAACTGAAAGAACAATACCTGCCTAACATGTATGCTGGTGTATGGTCCGGCTCCATGTGCCTGACCGAGCCTCACTCCGGTACAGACCTGGGTATTATTCGCACCAAGGCCGAGCCTCAAGCTGATGGTTCCTATGCTGTAACCGGTACCAAGATTTTCATTACCGGCGGTGAACACGACCTCAACGAAAACATTATTCACCTTGTCTTGGCTAAGCTCCCAGATGCACCTGCTGGCCCACGTGGTATATCTCTGTTCCTGGTTCCCAAACTGATGGTGAACGAGGATGGTTCTCTGGGTGAAAAGAATGCTGTGTCTTGTGGTTCCATCGAACACAAGATGGGTATCAAAGCCTCCGCCACCTGTGTGATGAACTTTGATGGTGCCAAGGGCTATCTGGTTGGAGAACTGAACAAGGGTCTGGCAGCCATGTTCACCATGATGAACTACGAGCGTCTGTCTATCGGTATTCAGGGGCTGGGCTGCTCTGAGATGAGTTACCAGAGTGCTGTTGAGTATGCCAAAGATCGTCTGCAAAGCCGTGCGCCAACTGGCCCAGCTGAGCCAGACAAGGCTGCTGACCCAATCATTGTTCACCCCGATGTTCGCCGTATGTTGATGAACATTAAGGCAACTACTGAAGCCGGCCGTGCTTTCTCAACTTATGTTGGTATGCAACTCGACCTCGCCAAGCATGCTGAAGACGAAGCTGCAAAAGCGAAGGCTGAAGGCCTGGTTGCTCTGCTTACTCCTGTGGCCAAAGCATTCTTCACAGATGTTGGCTTGGAAAACTGTGTTCAGGGCCAACAGGTGTTTGGCGGCCACGGTTATATCCGCGAGTGGGGCCAGGAACAGTTGGTTCGTGATGTGCGTATCGCCCAGATTTACGAAGGCACCAATGGTATTCAGGCACTCGACCTGATGGGTCGTAAGACCTTTGCCAATGGCGGCAAGCTGTTTGGCCTTTTTGCAGATGAAATCCGTGGCTTCCTTGATTCCGATGGCCCAGCAGAACTCGAAGAGTTCACCAAGCCTCTGGCTGAAGCTCTTGCTGAATTGGAAAGTCTGACCAAAGCGGTTATTGAAAGTGCGAAGACGAATCCAAATGAGGTAGGTGCAGCGTCTGTTGAGTATCTGCACACCTTTGGCTACGTCGCTTACGCCTACATGTGGGCGCGCATGGCAGCAGTTGCCTTGCAGGCTTCCGGAGAAGAAAACTTCTACCAAGGTAAGTTAACCACTGCCCGTTACTACTTCAAACGACTGTTGCCTCGTATCGACAGTTTGAGCAAGGCGGTGCGTTCCGGCGCAGAACCTCTGTTTGAGCTGACTGCTGAGCAATTCTGATTGAAGGTTTTCACGATAAGAGCCAGCATTTTGCTGGCTTTTTTAATGCCTGATTATTTCTGAAAACTGCTTAAGAAAGACAGGTTCATCACAAGACAGTGGTGCCATATCTGGTTCATGCCCCTTACTGTAACCGTAAATTTTGAGCTGGCTCTGCCCGGAAAGTAAGACTGAATATACTTGCTGGAGATCTGCCACGGTAAAGTTCTCAATCGCTTTTACCAACTGTTTTGTCTGATCGAAGTCGATAAAACCAGTGGAAAGGTCATTCCAATAATCCACAGTCTGCGCAGAGAGACTGGTGTTAGGTTTCAGTAAATTGGCAATCATTCCTTTCTTCACATTATCCAACTGCTCCTGGTCAATACTGCGAATAATCTCCTGATAAGTCGTTAGAAAAGAATTGGTTCGCTGATCCAGATAGTCTGGATCGCGATCCGGTGATTGCACAAAAAATGCTAACGACGGATAACTGAGGTCTTCCCAGAATTGGGCCATAACGGTGTAACCCAACTGCTCATTGGTACGGAGCTGGGTGTAGAAAGGCATATGAAGCAGGTTAGTGAGTATGCGAAACGCTGCCCGGGTTTTCATATCCTTTTTGTTGGCGGAAGTGATCTGAAAAAATGATGAATCACTGTTGCTGTAACTGCGGTAACACAGCCCCCTGGCAAGCTTCAGTGGAATTTTCCTCACCATGTCTCTTGGTTTACTAACAGGACTACCTGCAAAGTCCGACAGCGATTTCATTAAACTCTCTGCAGATTTTCTGGTCATGTTTCCATGAAAGAGAACCTTCATGGAAAAGTTGGTAAACAGTGTTTCATGCCACGTACGCAGTTCGCTGGCCGTTATAGTGTTGAGCTCTGCCAGTGCTTCTTCCGGTGACGAGGAATACTGATACCGAATTTTGGCAAAAGCTCTCACAAGATGAGACAGAGGGTCCTGAAAATCTGCATTACTCAAGCTCTCAATAATTGCAGCCTTTTCCTGTTCGAACGCATCATCTTCAAATGAGAAATTCTTTAGCCGTTCTAACAAAGTCAGGAAGAACATGGGAAGCCTGTCATTGAATCCGGAAACCGTAAGCACAAAGCCTTGGTTTTCCGAATCAAGGCCATAATCGAGATCAGCCAAACGGGCCTGGTAAAACGAGTCGCTGTGATTGCTATCCATGATATTGCTGAACAGAGCAAACAACATTTTTTGCCGGGGAGCTTCCGAAATCTGAGACATTATGAATTGTACATACATTTCACTGCGAGGCAGGTTGAACTGGTTATCATGCTTGAACCAAACCTCCATTTTGTCGCGACTTAACAGTTCCGGTAGCGGTGCACTTTCTTCTTTAAGAACCGTCAGGTCTTCCGGCATAAAAGGATTTAAGGGCGGTAAAGAAAGTTCCGGATCAGGAGAGGCATACACCATTAATTTTTTTTGCTCAGGTGTTAACTTTCTGAGACTGTAATGCGTTCCGGTCCAGGGCTCTGAGAGAATGTCATTGTCTGACACTGGCGGAATAGTATTACTGATGACCCTGAGCCTCATATTCTTGTGAGTGAGTCGAGATAACGTTTTCTTGATTTTTTCCGGTTTAAACTGGTGGATAAGAAACCGGCTTTGTATCAGTTGATCCGGAGGAAGATCCGGCATGGCTGTAACAAGACGAACAGCGGTATTCTCAGGTGAGGCCTCCCCCAGAAAACGAAAGCGTAGCTCTTGTATTCGTTGAAGTTCATCAAAGTACTTTTGAGTAACACCGTTTTCCTGAATAAGTTTGATGTACGAGAAAACCTGCCCGGCAATAGCTTCAATATGTTTGTAGCCTTCCTCTGTCAGCTTCAAAGCAACCCTTAGCACTGCATCAACGCCATTATCTTCGCCCCATGCATTCATACCCTGTATCCATCCTTTGTCTTTTAGTACCTGATTCAGGGAACCTTTGGCTTCATGAGCAAGAAGGTGGGTAATGTAGAGCGTATTTTTCTCTTTTAAGTAATCTTTATTAGCAGGAAGCGGGAAAATAAGGTCCATCTGTTTATGCTGTTGCTGAGATTGAACATCAATACGTATGCCTACTTCGTTGTCCGTATATTTGGGAGGAAGTGTTTGCCGGTGAACTGAAGCCCGATCTGTAATTTTTGAAAAAAGCGTTTTAATCGACAGTTCCATATCATCAAGACTACGACCACTCACGACCGATATAGATATGTTTTCTCCCACATACCAATCCTTATGGAACTTCAGCAAGGCATCCCTGAGAATTAAACCATTGTGATCCTGCAGTGTTTGCAGGTTGCCCACTGCAAACCTGTGCATAGGGTGCTTGGGGTTTAGTGTTGCCTTTTCTACCTGATAAATGCGCCGGGTATCTTTCTGCCGGTAAATCTGAAATTCAGCATCTACCGCATGGCGTTCTCTATCCAGATATTCTGGATTCATAAGGGGAGCGATGAAGAACCAGGACATTCGCTCCAATGCAGGAAAAATTTTGGAATCAGGCAGGTTAACGTAGTAAACCGTATCTGTTTCAGAGGTGAAGGCATTACTGAAACCACCCTGCTCTGAGATAAACCCATCAAAACTGTCGACATCAGGATATTTCTCACTTCCCAGAAAGAGCATGTGTTCCAGGAGGTGCGCAAGCCCTGGCCATTCCTCGGGAGTTTGCTGATGCCCGGCATGTACTCCCACTGCTGCTGCCGCTGTTTCTGAGCCTGGAGCATGAACCAAAACCACTTTGACTCCATTCTCAAGTTCAAGATACCTGTATGAACGGGTGTCATGAGGGCTTTTAACAATTTCCGGGTACTGTGCAGGTGCCGCCGAAGCGACACCCGGCAGAAACAGGGCAAGAAAGAAAAAAACAAAACTCTTGAGAAAGCGATACATAAGCTGACCCTGCAGTAGGTGATCAGCTTTTCTATCGGCAGAAAGACCGTAAAACCCAGAAGTTACAGATTCAGGGCAGACGCCTGCTCTGGAGAATCGACAAAAATATTCCGGGTTCCCTGAATGGCTTCTATCCGGTTATTTCTGTCCCGCTCTCCATCATCAGGGGGATCGAGCTGATGCCACTCAAGCATAGTCTTAAATTCTCCCTTCAAAGGCACTTCGTAGGTTGTTGCCATATAGAGATAAACCCGCGCAACATCACCTTTGAGTGCATCTGAAGGCTCCAAATCCTGAAACGATTTATAAAGCTCGCACCCTCGCTTAATGGCTGCAGGCACTTCCGGCTCAGCAATGTTTCCAAACTCAGCATTACGTCTTTTCAAGTTAACGCTGGCCTGCATGGGATACAGGTTATGAAGGTCTGCAGCAATCAAACGATAACGGCTATTACTCTGGCATTGGGAATCGGTCCCACAACCGAGTTCTTTTCGAACATAGCTCAGGGAATAAAGCGGAGTACTTCGAATACGGCTGTTAATTTTAGTGAATTTACTTTTGCAGAAGAAAGACTTCCCACCCTTCGGGTATAGAGACAGGAGCAGATCATCTGTGTCATTTGCCTGGACAGGAACGAAAGGCAGTACCAATACCACCACAGCCATCCACGATTTTATTATTTTTTTCATGGTCTGTAATACGCAAATTGGATCACAACTCCAGTCTAGGGATTTCCCCGAAAGGAATAAAGCCTTTCGAGCATAAAGCTTGTAATGAGATCGTCACTAAAAATAGTCTAATGCTAAGAATAACGGGTAGGCGACAAGGGTTGTCGCTGCAGGGATGCAGTTACGAGTAAAGGATTGTGAGGATAATGCCCGTGCTCATAATCGATGAAATAGCTATCTGCATGACGGGCAGGCTGGGACGTTTCCGTAGGGGAAGAGGCTGTCCGGATATTCAGTTAATACCACTAACTAGCGGCTCTTCCCGCCACATACAATATCCTTAATAGCTTCCCAGATGGTCATCTCGTTTCGCGGATTATGAGCCCCATCACAGAGTGGCATTTCTTTTGATTTGGCGCAGCCGCAAACCCATTGCAATGTTTTCTGCTGATAACAAAGAGTATACGGTTTGCACCGGCAATTTTCTGAGTCGTGATAGGGTGGGTTATGGGTCTGACCGCAGCGACAGATTTTATATTCAGTGTTGGCTTCGCAGCTGATCACATAAGGATCCTGCTTTTGGAACATTTTCATTATTATTTTTCTCACAGGGTGCTGAAGTCAGCACCCTTTCATTATGAACCTGCTTTGGTGGGTCAAAGGTTCTTCAAAACTTTTTGCACACTGTCTTTGGCATCACCAAACAGCATACGGGTGTTCTCCTTGAAGAACAGTGGGTTCTCAACGCCAGCATAACCGGAGGCCAGTGAACGTTTAAGCACAATAACCTGTTTGGATTCCCACACTTTTAACACCGGCATACCTGCAATAGGTGAATCCGGTCGTTCAAGTGCATCAGGGTTAACCGTGTCGTTTGCTCCAATCACCAACACCATATCTGTTTCCGGGAAATCGTCATTGATTTCATCCATCTCCAGAACAATGTCGTACGGTACATCAGCTTCGGCCAATAGCACATTCATATGACCAGGCAGACGACCAGCAACAGGATGAATACCAAAACGAACCGTGCAGCCATTTTTCTGCAGGGTTTCTGTTAACTCCTTAACAACCTGCTGTGCTTTGGCAACAGCCATACCAAAGCCTGGAACAATTATGACACTCTTGGCGGTTTTCAAATCATCGGCAACATCTTCTGCCGAAACTTCTGTCGCTTCACCCTGATCACCACTGGCCACTGGAGCTTTGGCACTATCCGTACCAAAGCCACCCATAATTACTGAGATAAAGGAGCGGTTCATTCCCTGACACATGATATAACTGAGAATTGCACCGGAAGAACCCACCAGAGCACCAACAACAATCAACAGGTCATTCCCCAGCATAAAGCCAGTGGCTGCTGCGGCCCAGCCGGAGTAGCTGTTCAGCATGGAAACAACCACTGGCATATCTGCCCCACCAATAGCTGCAACGAGGTGAAGGCCCAAGGCCAGCGCAATCACGGTCATCAGCATCAGCATGAAGGTTGAAAGAGCTGTGTGTGGATTTGATGCGAAGTAGGTCATCATCCACAGACAAACCAAAATGGCTATTGCATTCATCCCATGGCGAAAGGGCAGAATGAGGGGGCTTCCGGAGATTTGTCCGTTCAGCTTGCCCCAGGCAACCAGTGAACCAGTAAACGTCACCGAACCAATAAATATACCCAAATAGATTTCAACCAGATGTATGGTGAGTTCTGCACCAGTCAGCTCACTGGCAGCCGGGTCAATATATCCCGACCAGCTGATTAGGATTGCTGCCATGCCTACGAAGCTGTGCAGTAATGCAACCAGCTGAGGCATTTCTGTCATCTCAACAGATTTGGCTTTCTGCATGCCAATAAAACCACCTACGCCAACAGCAACAATCAGCATGAAGTATCCAGTTACTGCATCACTAGCGATAGTTGCCAGTACAGCAATCGCCATACCGGCGATTCCGTAATAGTTACCTTGCTGAGCAGATTCGTGTGCGCTTAACCCCTTAAGGCTGAGAACGAAGAAAACTGCGGCCAGCAGATAGGCCATATAAACAATGCCGTCCATATCTGCTCTCCCTTAGCGACGAAACATTGCCAACATACGACGAGTGACAAGAAAGCCCCCGACAATATTGATGCTGGCAAGAAGGATGGAAACAAACGCAAGTAATGAAATCAGCCACGAACCACTGCTGATCTGTAACAGCGCCCCAACAATAATGATGCCCGATATGGCATTGGTCACACTCATTAACGGTGTATGCAATGAGTGAGAAACATTCCAGATAACCTGCCAACCGACAAAGACTGAAAGTACAAACACCATAAAGTGAGAGAGGAAAGAAGGCGGTGAGTATTTGCCAAGTACAAACAGAATAATGCCCGCAACAACCCAGAAACCAATAATCGCACCAGCGCCGGTTGGCTTTTTCTCTTCTTTTGGTGGGGGAAGTGGCGCAGATTCTCTTTTCACCTCTTTAGGTGCTTCACTTAACTTTGGTGGCGGTGGTGGCCAGGTGATATTTCCTTCTTTAACAACGGTGGCTCCGCGAATGGCCTCGTTTTCCATATCAATTACTGGCTGACCATTTTTCTCCGGGGTCATTTCAGCCAGAAGGTGTACAAGGTTCTGGGCATATAACACAGAAGCCTGGCCGGGCAGGCGGGCTGCCAGATTAGTGTAACCAATAATGGTGACGCCCTCTCTCACCGCCACTTCACCGGCCACAGTAAGATCACAGTTACCGCCCTGTTCTGCTGCCATATCCACAACAACAGAGCCTTCTTTCATCGCCTGAACGGCATCGGTCTTCCACAGTTTGGGAGCTGGCTTGCCCGGAATCAGGGCGGTAGTGATAACAATATCCACCTCTTGAGCCTGCTCCCGGAACAGAGCCATTTCCGCTTCAATAAATTCTTTGGACATTTCCTTGGCGTAGCCACCCGTGCCAGCGCCATCTTCTTCGATATCTACGGTGAGGAACTCACCCCCCATAGATTCAACCTGCTCGCGCACTTCCATTCGAGTATCGAAGGCGCGAACAATGGCTCCCATGCTTTTGGCTGTTCCGATAGCTGCAAGCCCGGCTACGCCGGCACCAATAACAAGAACTTTGGCCGGTGGAACTTTACCGGCTGCGGTGATTTGACCAGTCAGGAAACGACCAAAGTGATGAGCGGCTTCCACAACAGCACGATAACCGCCAATGTTCGCCATGGTGCTGAGTGCATCCATCTTCTGTGCCCGGGAGATGCGAGGCACAGAGTCCATAGCCAGAACATTCAGTTTTTTAGCCGCCAGCTTGTCAAGGAGTTCCGGGTTTTGAGCTGGCCACAAGAAGCTGATGAGGGTAGTGCCTTCTTTAAAAAGCTGGACTTCGTCGTTTGTTGGCCCGTTTACCTTCAGAACGTAATCCGCGTTGGCGTAGAGTTCCGCTTTGTCTGCTACAACCTCTGCGCCGGCGTCCTGATAAAGCTGATCTGTGAAGCTGGCTTTCTGCCCGGCACCGGCTTGGACGCAGACATCAAACCCTAGATCTATTAGCTTGCCAACACTGGCAGGGCTTGCAGCTACCCGTAGTTCCTGAGGTGATATTTCCTCAGGGATCACTATTTTCATGATTGTCCTCGCAGCAGTCTGAGCCCGTTGCAGCTAGAACTTACCGAGTCCGTAACGGAAAACGGGCTGATCATTCAGGTTAGGTTATACAACCCAGTGTTATAGCCGGAAATAGCCAGTTGTGACTGTTATATCTGCAGACCTGTGCCCGATAAGCACACAGAAACATTGTGTACTCATAGTCGTTACACATTCAGCGAGACCTTCGATGGTAGGGTGTGCTCGGCTGATGGAAATCTGGTACCTCCCCCCTGCCGCAACAGCATCTGGGGTTCTAGCTTTTACAATAATGCAACACCTTCAGTGCTCTATCTGCATCCAAATCCTGAAAGGTACCTGGGTTGGGAACCTGCCCTACGTAGCTCAATTCAGGACACTCCTCTTCTACCTGCTCCATCAGAAATTTCCGTGAGAGCTGAGGTGCATTCAGGCACAGCAGTACATCTCCGCCATCGTTTACCAACTCGGGAATTTTTCGAAGTAGTCGAGCATAGTCTTTTGTAGCGACAAAACTACCTTTCTGGTGACTGGGCGGATCAGCAATAACCAGATCGTAAGCCCCCAGTTTACGAAGTTTGCCCCAGGATTTGAAAATATCGTGCCCAAGCAAACGCACACCACTGTGAATATCATTCAGCTGGTGGTTTTCCCGGCCAATTGCCAATGCGCCTTTGCTCATATCAATATTCACAACCTCGGTTGCGCCACCTTTCATTGCAGCGACAGAGAAAGCACAGGTGTACGAGAACAGGTTTAAAACCTTTCTTCCTTTAGAATGTTCCTTAACCCATTGTCGTCCGTTGCGCATATCCAGAAACAAACCATGATTCTGCCCACGCATGAGATGAACAACAGTTTTGCGGCCATCTTCTTCCACAACATGGTGAGCAGGAATTCCCCCAGAAACCAGCTCTACAGAGGATTTTCCCTGACCACGCTGCTGGAATACCAGATTTATACTTTCGGTTTGCTTCCAACATCCGCTCCAGAGATCTTTCAGAAGGGTCTCTATTTGCAGGCGGAAATCCGGGGCTATCTCTTTAAACGCGGTAAACAGTAAAACGGGTGGATACCAGTCAATGGTAATCTGTTCACATCCGGCGATTAAGCCTCCCCGCCCATGAAAAAGGCGTTCTACATCACTTCCCAACGTCATGTGTTGCAGGTGCTCGTTAAGGCATTGTAAGGGTGAAAAGTTTGCAGACATCGGAGAACTGGCCGGATGGAATAAAGGCGCAGTATTGTATGAAAATACTGTGCCTTTATCCTAGCCCGAATATTTCACCAAAATCAGAAGTTTAAAGTCTGCTGGTTTGTTGAAGTGGAACTTGAGAATCACGATCTCTTTGGTTGTACGGATATGATCAAAGAACCCTTTCAGTTCGGGGAAGACAATATTCCTGGCGCTGGTGGCTGCACCATGGAAGAACACCAGTGATTCTGCATCTTCTGCACTGGAAGATGCCCGCTTTATACGAATATCAAAGTACCGAACCCCCAGCTTGAATTGATCTGTCAACGAGCATGTTTGTGTAACAGTAAATGGCCGAGCCACCGCAGCCAGCATGCTGGCACCCGCACCGGACTGCATTGTGTAAGTGGCTGTATCGTGGCTCCCTGGAATAGTTAAATCCAGCAGGCGTTTGTTTTTGAAATCAAGCTGGTGATTGGCGAAATACCCCATCCAAGACTCTGTAGTGTAGGTAACTGGGCCAGCCTGGCCGGTGATTCCTGAAATAATATGTGTTGGTGCAGAAGGATCAGTCTGGGATAAAGGCATATCGATCTCTTGCCTCTCTCAAGGGAATGTAAGAGTTGTGCGCTTTGGTTTCACATTCAGATACAGGATAAACAGGAAATCAGAGGCTGTTTTTTTGCATTTTTGCTAAAGTTCGCCGCATTCAAGTTTTTTTCGAGATAGACATTGATTACCGAGAACCAGACTCCACAGGCTGAAGCTTCTTTGTCAGAAAGTCAGTTATCAGAAACACCCAAGCGGTTTAATGATCTTGAACTGGATGATCGCCTGATAAAAGGTCTAAATGGGCTGAACTTTGAAGAGCCAACCGAAGTGCAGGCCAAGACTATTCCATTGGTCAAATCCGGCATAGACCTGCTGGTAAGCGCTGAAACCGGTAGCGGTAAAACTGCAGCCTTTATGCTACCTATTCTGAACCGTCTGCATACGCTAGAGGCTCCTCGTTCTGCCACTCGGGCACTTGTCCTGGTTCCTACCCGTGAACTTGCCCGGCAGGTTCTTCAGCAGTGTGAGGTTCTGGGTAAGTTCACCTTTATTGAAGCCGGCATGATTGTTGGCGGTGAAGACTACAAAACCCAGATCAAACTGCTGCGCAAGAATCCTGAGATTCTGATAGCAACACCTGGTCGTCTGCTAGAACATATGAGCCGCAAGGACGTTGATCTGTCTGATCTGGAAGTTCTGGTTCTGGATGAAGCCGACCGAATGCTGGATATGGGGTTCAGTGAAGATGTTCTGAAAATCGAAGAGGCTTGCAAGAAAGAGCGCCAAACGCTGCTGTTCTCCGCCACTCTCAAGCAGAAAGGCATGCTCCATGTTATCAAGCAGGTTCTGAAAGAAGACCACGAAAACCTGTTATTGAGCACTGCTCAGGATCAGCACGGTAGCATTCGCCAACAAATCATGCTGGCCGATGATCCTGCTCACAAGATTCGTGTCGTGACCTGGCTTCTCAAGAATGAAAAATTCCAGAAGGCCATTATTTTCACCAATACCCGTGAGCAGACTAATACTCTAAACCAGATGCTGCGCAAAGAGCAGGATCTGCGAGTCAGTGCCTTGCACGGTGAAATGATCCAGCCAGATCGCAACCGGGTGATGATGCTGCTTCGGGAAGGCAAGGTGAATATTCTGGTGGCGACTGATGTTGCTGCTCGTGGCTTGGATATTCAGGGTGTTGATCTGGTCATCAATCTGGATATGGCTCGCAACGGTGATGATTATGTGCACCGTATTGGCCGGACTGGCCGTGCAGGGCAGGAAGGCACTGCTATCAGCCTCATAGGGCCGAATGAATGGAACCTTATGTCTGCAATCGAGCGTTACCTGAAAGTACGTTTTGAGCGCAAGAACGTGAAAGAGGTTGAGGGTAGTTACAAAGGCCCGAAAAAGGTTAAAGCTTCTGGAAAAGCTGCCGGTAAGAAGAAAAAGAAAACCGATGCACCAAAGAAGAAGTCCAGACCAAAAAACAAGAAAGCAACGGGGCAGCGCAGAGCACCATCCCGTGGTTCTTCTGCTGGTGTGGATACAGGGTTTGAACCACCCAAGCGTAAAAAAGTGCCTGTAACCGAGTAAACCTGTTTATGACCGGCTCAACCACGGTTTACGCGGTTGAGCTGACCTTTTTCAATTCCTCGACCAGCTCTGTCATTTCTTCTTTGTTCCCGATACTTATCCGTAACCAGCCAGGTAAGGCTGAGTATGTGCGTAGCAGAATGCCTTTCGCTTTCAATTTGTCGTATAACGTATCAGCCTGTTTAACTTCGAAGATGACAAAATTTCCCTGAGAATCCGGAACCTTTCCAACACATGGTAGTTGCCTTAAGGTTTCAACAAGTTGCTGGCGCAGGGTATTCAGCTCACCCACTTGCTCTTTCATGTGATAGATGCCTGAAGTGCTAAGAGCTTCCTCGGAAACAGCGCTGACCGGAACTGGTACCGGATAAGGCGCGATAACCTTTTCCAGTACTGCAATAATCTTCTGATTTGCCAGCACAAAGCCGCACCGTGCGCCCGCAAGGGCAAAGGCTTTGGAAAGTGTTCGCAACACCACAAGGTTGGGGAATTCTGCCAGTTTGCTGGCAACTGTTTGATCCGGGCAAAACTCGATATAAGCTTCATCCACTACAACCAGTGTATTTGGAATAGATGAAACAAGCTCAAGTAATTGAGTCTGGTTAACGACTGTACCTGTTGGATTATTGGGATTGCAGACAAATACCAGCTTTGCCTCTTTTCCCTCTTCAACGAGTTCTGCCGGTAGCGTGAATTCACTCGCCCATGGTACAGCTTGATATCCCACTCCGCAGGTCAAAGCGCTGATCCGATACATGCCATAGCTGGGAGTCAGGCTTACAACCTTATCTTTGCCGGGAACACAAAAGGTTCTAATTAGCAGTTCAATACCTTCATCCGCTCCACGGGTTATCAACACATTGTCTGTACCGAGATTAGCGTAATCTGCATAAGCTTTACGCAGGGCTGGTGGCTGGCAATCCGGGTAACGGTTTACGCCTTCAATATTTGTATTGTTCCACGGGCTTTCGTTAGCATTTAACCAGACTCTCCCACCGCTCGCTGTTCGGCGAGCGGATTGATAGGGAACAAGTTCCAGCAATTCCGGGCGGCAGAGTTTTTCAGCAAAGTTCATCCCTGTCCACCTTCCAGTCGAACTGACACAGCATTAGCGTGGGCATCCAGGCCTTCAGCATTGGCCAGAGTTATCACTGTTTGTGAAAGCTCATCTAAACCAGTACGGCTCAATTCCTGTACGGTATAGCGTCGACAGAAGTCAGCTAACGACAAACTGGAAGCACTTCGGGAAGCACCATAAGTCGGCAGAACGTGATTGGTGCCGCTGGCGTAATCGCCTATAGATTCAGGAGACCATGCTCCCAGGAAAATAGAACCAACTGCACGTAACTTGGGTAACAGCTCTCTTGGATTTTCTGTTTGAATTATCAGATGCTCTGGGCTGTAAGCATTGCTGATTTGCGTAGCTTCTTCTAATGAGTCGCAGATAAATGTACGACTCTGTTTCAGGGCTTCGGCAGCAATATTTTTGCGGCTGAGTGTCTGCAACTGCCGATCCAGTTCTGCATTTACAGACCCTGCAAACCTTTGAGAAAGACATACCAGCATGGTCTGACTATCTTCACCGTGTTCGGCTTGGGAAAGAAGATCTGCTGCAACAAAAGCCGGATTAGCGGAATCATCTGCAATAACAAGAACTTCGGAAGGTCCGGCAGGCATATCAATAGCTGTACCTGTTTGGCTAACCTGAGTTTTCGCTTCGGTCACAAAACGATTTCCGGGGCCAAAAATCTTATCCACTTTCGGAATGGTTTCTGTGCCATAAGCCAGAGCAGCAATGGCCTGCGCTCCGCCAACAGGAAACACTTGTTGAACACCACATCTCCATGCAGCGTAGCAAATAGCATTGTTCACTGGTGGAGGTGTTGTCAAAATCCGAACTTCGCAGCCCGCAATTTTTGCAGGTAGAGCCTGCATTAACACAGATGACACAAGTGGTGCGCTTCCACCAGGAACATAAAGTCCTACTCTTTCTATAGCCTCGCTTCTCAGCTCACAAACTATGCCGGGCTGAGTTTCCACCGTGACAGGCTGAAACGCCTGTGCACCGTGAAACTTCTCAATATTTACGATGGCTGCATCGATGGCTTGCTTCAGTGCGTCAGGAATATTGTTGCCTCTCTGGCGCAGTTCATCACTGTCGATAACCAGCTGCTCGAGCTTTTGCCCATCAAACTGTTCGCTGTATTGATAGAGAGCCTGATTTCCATTGCGGCGAACATTCTCAAGAATATCCGCCACAGTTTGAGTTAAACTTTTGCCCTGAACCTGCTCAGCCCGTGCCAGAAACTTTTCCTGGGATTCTGTCGTTTGTTGATTCCAGTTAATAATATCCATGATTTACCCAAGCATCTTTTCGATTGGCAGCACAAGAATGGAACTGGCTCCCAGAGCTTTCAGTTCTTCCATGGTTTCCCAGAACAGGGTTTCGGAGCTGACAGCATGCAGGGCAACGCGTTCTTCGTCTTGTGCGAGGGGCAGAATGGTGGGGTGCTCGGCGCCGGGCAGAAGATCAATGACTTGATCCAAGGTGGCCTTTGGTGCGTGGAGCATGATGTATTTGCTTTCCCGCGCCTGAATAACGCCGTTAATACGGGTCAGTAGTTTATCCACAAGAGCCTGCTTTTCATCACACAGTGGTGAAGCTGACTGAATCAAGGTGGCTTTAGAGCGGAAAATAACATCAGTTTCTTTAAGGCCGTTGGCTTCAAGTGTAGCGCCGGTGCTGACAAGGTCACAAATAGCATCAGCCAGACCCGCTCGAGGCGCAACTTCTACCGAACCTTTCAGCATGCAATCACTGAAAGGAACGCCGGCCTGTTCCATATAGCGAGCCAGAAGATAGGGATAAGACGTAGCAATGCGGGAGTTAGTCAAAGACTCTGGGCCTGTGTATTCCATATCCTTATCCACAGCCAGAGAGAGGCGGCAGCCACCGAAGTCCAGTCTCCGAAGTGTGGTGAAGCTGGCAGGGCGCTGTTTCGCAGTGCGTTCCAGCTGTTCTTCTTCAAGAACATTCTCGCCGACAATGCCAAGGTCTACGACACCATCCATCACCAGACCGGGAATATCGTCGTCCCGCACACGAAGGATGTCGATGGGAAGATTCTGACAGTGACTCAGCAGGCGCTGGTCTTTTAAATTCAGCTGCAGGCCAGAACCTTTCAGCAGCGTGGCGCACTCATCTGCTAAACGACCAGACTTCTGGATGGCGATTCTGAGTCTTGGTTGGGTATTTGTTGTGTTTGTCATGTTTCAGTCCTCTTAAACGAAAAAAACCTGAAGCGCTTGCTCCAGGTTTTTTGTTTCGTTCTGATCTGAAATCAGACTCTTACACTGGAGGGCGCTATTTTTGCAGCAGCCTTCCAGCGAAATGCCAAAGGCTACCGCTTGAAATGGTGATGATGGTTAGCAGTAAACTTCAGCATTATGAGTGTTCCTTTAGTGTTCCTTTAGTGTTCCCTTAGTGGAAACGCCTGTTTATTCTAGTGGAAACGCCTGTCTATTCGCGTTTCTAAAAACGATTTAACGCAAACCCTAAGGGAGGAAAGAAGAAAAAGCAATCACTCAGCCGTTGCCTCCTGACAGATTTTACTTGAGCAGTTGATGCAGTCTCTTTTCCATTTCCGCGAAATGACCGGACTATTTATCGCAAAAAGTTATATTGAGGTCGGCTAAGCTTAATAGGTGGCATAGTCATCGTGGATGCTGTTTGTGTGAGACATTTGCTGCCATTACTGCATTGAGGAAAGCAGGGAGGTTTAGCAATGTTTATACAGGGACGTATACGGCCATGGTTGTCTGTAATTCTGGCGACCGCTCTTCTCAGTTTCGTTCTGACAGGTTGTAGCACTTCTCCGTTACCCAGTGGACATAAGCGCAGTTTTACTGCGTGGACCAATTTCGGGCAGGCCAAGAAAGCTTATGACAGAGTTATTGTTGGCAAAACTGACTTCCGAGAACTCAAAGAGCTGGGTTTTGATCCTTTTAGTGTACCTAATGTGAAACGTCTGACTTACCTTGATGTTATCAGCCACTTCATGCCTAACCCTTCTATTGAAGTGGAGCAGCTTTCCCCTGGTTTACAGCAATGCATTTACGCGAGGGAGAAGTGCTACGGTGTTGAGGCCTGGCCCAAGGTTAAGCACAAAAAACGCTACGGCAATACGGCTCTCGACCTCATGAATTTTCAGAAACAGACTGAAATATCCGGATGGGAATTTCGGGCTATTGTTGTGCTGGTCAATAACAAAGTTGTGTTCAAAATCTGGAGTGGAACGCCTCAAATTCTTCAGTACGACAATGAACGAAATCCTCTAGGGCCATTACAAGGTGCCAGCGACTATTTTCTGGACTAATTTTTGACCAAAGCTTCACTAAGAAAACGCCCCCTAGTATTACGAATGGAAATTAGATGTGCTTGGGAATTTTTATTGTTTCTCTGTGGGCGTCATGATGATGTTGAACAGCAATCCCAGCTCCTTCACTGATATCATCAACAAGTCTGTTAAAGCGGCCTTCTTCTCTTTCGCTGATCGCATAACCTCCGTTAGGCATGCGGTGAGCGGAGTCGTCATAATCTGTACGGAATGTATCAATAATTTTTCCCGCAAAGTCTTGTACATCAATCCCGGTATCAACATCCATAGCACCAAGTAAGATCTCAATAGCCCCTTCTATAAATTCTCGTTGTTGCTTATCTGCTTTTCCGCCGCCATCAGCGCCGTCGCTGTCCATTTTGTTGACCAACTCATTGAACTGATTCAACTCGTCAGGGCTCAGCTGTAGATCGATTCCATAAGATTCCAGCAATTTATTAATATTATCTCCTTTCCACTCCTTACCCATGTAACCATTGCTGGCATCATCAACCATGTGATTTAAAAGTGGTGCCAGTTTTCTCAGAACCTCAAGCTTTTCATGAACCTCTTTCTGGTAGCTGCCCTTAAGCTTCAGGCTGCTACTTGAGAAGTCGGACTCTAAAGCCATCATGACACTGTCCATATCTGCGATATCTGTTGCTCCCGCAGCCGTTTTCTGGAGTGCGTTTACATTAGATTCGATTCTTTGCAGGGTTTCAGGGGGAAGGTCTTCGGCTACGACAAGCTGCATGGCGTAGGTGCTCAGCTGATTTTGAACTTCTGGAGGGAAATTTCCCTGATCACCGGCCAGGAGTAAGTTTCCGGCAACAACATCCTGACGACTTGTAGCGGCTATGGATTCAAATACTGATAACGAAGTTTTACCCACGGGTTGTACGTCAGGACGATCCAGAACCGGGGTTACCTGGCCTGTTGTGCCTACAATATCACCATCACCAGTCAGATAACCGATAGTGTTCTCTCCACCAAACCCTGCGGTGGGGGAGTTTTTAGTCTGTTGTTTTTCAATGCTCTTCGATGACTGCTCTGAAACTTCTTCTGAACGGCGCCTGGCTTCCGCTCTTAAGCGCTCAGTAGCCATCTGGTTTTGTGAAATTCCTTCCGCCATAACTTCATTACTCGCAACAATGTCCCTTATCTACCTAACAGAGTAGAAAATGGGTAAACGACCTTTGCTCTGTAAATTGCACAATCTGGAATATGTACTAAATTTTTAATTAGGATTTCTAATAAAAAGACAGTATTCAGGATGAACAGCTGTCTAACTCAAAGAAAGGGATTTCCCATGGGTAATGAGCGTAGTCAGGGTTTAAAGGTACTTCTGCTAACCGCCTGTATTATTTCATCCAACTTTATTGCCACTCGTCCGGCTTCGGATGCATTAACGGAAAAGCAAGAAAAGAGCCCACAGATAATTTTGGCTTTGCGTTAATAACTCGACACCAGAGCTTTCTCTGATTCTTCAACTCTTCCAGTCAGCCACATTTGTGGCTGACTGCCTGCACTAGACTCTTTCGTAATTACGACTCCAGAACTCACAGGGATGTGATGTTTAGTTTTTCGAAACTCTCTATTGAGCGCAAACTGCGCTATGCCATGATGATCACCGCTGAGGTGGGTCTTCTGGTGAGCCTGATTGTGTACAGCGTTTCCGATTACACCAAGTCGAAAGACGCGATGATGGAGCGTATCCAGACGTTGGTTGAGGTTTTCGCGACCAACTCACAGGCTGCTGTTCATTTTCAGGATGCCGCAGCGGGCAATGAACTTTTGCATGGTCTGGAAGTTGTTTCTCACATAGAGGAAGCCTATCTTCTTTTGGCCGATGGTCAGAAACTCGCCAGTTATAACCGTTCCGACTCCCACACTTACAACAAAAATCTTTTGCCTCCAGACAAACGAACAGTTGAAATCTCCGATGATTGGATGGATGTTGCCCGGGCTATAGAATATGAAGGCAAGCCTATTGGCACAATAGTGATCAGAGCCAGCCTTGAACCTTTATATCAACAGATAACCCTGAACCTGATGGCAGCCTTGATGATCACCATTCTGGCCATCATTGTTTCTTATCTTGCTGCTTATCGGATGCAGAGGTTAATCTCCAATCCAATCACAACTCTTGCGGAAGCCATGAGGCAGGTTTCGTCTTATCAGATTTTCTCCCACAGACTGGAGAAGACCAGTGACGATGAAATTGGCCAGCTTTACGAGCGTTTCAATGAAATGATGGATCTTGTCCATCACCGTGATCAAAAGCTGAATAAGAATAAGCAGGAACTGGAAAATACGGTTGAGTTGCGTACAGAAGCGCTCAATATGGCCAACGAAAACCTTCGTGACGCCATTGAAGAAGCCACTGTAGCGAAAGAAGCAGCACTCGAAGCAGCAAAAGCCAAAAGCTCATTCCTTGCCAATATGAGCCATGAAATTCGTACGCCTATGAATGGCGTTCTCGGCATGCTCGAACTTCTGCGTGATACCCATCTGGAAAAAGGTCAGAAGGATTATCTCGAAACTGCCTATGGCTCCGCTGATGCTTTGTTGCAAATCATCAATGACATTCTCGACTTTTCCAAAATCGAAGCTGGCAAGCTAGAGCTGGAACAGATTGATATGAGCCCCAGCAGCCTGGCTGATGATGTTTCTGCTTTGTTGGCTAGCCGAGCACGGGAAAAGAAAATTGAACTTGGCTGCTATACCGACGTGAATATGCCATCCGCCGTGAAAGGCGACCCTGTACGTTTACGACAGGTGCTCACCAATCTGCTTGGTAATGCGGTGAAATTCACGGAAACAGGTGAAGTGGTTGTTCGTGCTCTCTACAAGGGAACAGAAAACAATCAACACATTGTTCGCTTTGAAGTAAGAGACACTGGTATTGGTATTCCAGAAGAGGTTGTTCCAACACTGTTCCAGCCATTTACTCAGGCTGATGGTTCCACAACTCGTAAGTTTGGAGGTACAGGTCTCGGCCTGACTATCTCTCGCCAACTGGTTGAAATCATGGGTGGCGATTTGCAGGTTACCAGTACCTTTGGCAAGGGCTCCTGTTTCTTCTTTGAAGTGAAGATGGGCGTCAGTGATGGTGCTGATCTGCCTAAACACTATGAGAGCATGGATCTTTCCAACACCTATGCTCTTATCGTGGATGACAATCCAACCAACCGGGAAATACTTCACAAGTATCTGGAGGCCTGGGGCATTGACCATGCCATGGCAGAAGGTGGCCCCATAGCCCTTGAAAAAATGCACGACGCAGTCACAGCAGGCAGACCCTTCCAATTGGCTTACCTCGATATGCAGATGCCGGACATGGATGGCATTACTCTTTCAAAGGCCATCGCCAATGATAAAGATTTGGGCGACTGCCGGAGAATCATGCTGACAAGTGCCGGTCACCTTTGTGCCAAGGAGCAGAAAGAGGCATTACTCCATGGCAGTTTGGCAAAGCCATTCAGACAATCTCAATTACTTGATCTGACCATGGAAGTGATGAACCGTCAGTCAGTGAAAGATATAGCGCCAGACAAACCCAAAGAAACCAAAACCAAGTTCGAAGACAAGTACTCTCTGCTATTGGTAGAAGACAACCCGGTTAACCAGAAAGTTGCCAAAGCTATGCTGAAGAAGCTTGGCATTACCAATATTGACCTTGCAGTGAATGGCCGTGAAGGTTTGGAAATGACGGGTAAGAAGAAGTACGACCTGGTGCTAATGGATTGTCAGATGCCAGAAATGAGTGGCTATGAATCCACCGAAGCCATCAGAAAGCGGGAAAGTGAAGAGAGTAGTGAAGAGAGTAGTGAAGCCCATAAGATTATTGCCATGACGGCCAACGCTATGGAAGGTGACAGGGAAAAATGTATTGAAGCCGGTATGGACGATTACATCAGTAAGCCGGTTAAGAGTGATGCCCTGGCAGAAATGCTTTCACGGTGGTTAAGCGAATAAGTCCACTACCAATAGCCTTCCCTTTTGTTCTCCCCGGTTAAATGATTAGCTACTTTACCTGTGAAAAAAGGGCTGTGAAGCACGGTCAGAAATAGTTAACATCCGCACATTCTTAATAGAAATTGTAGTGAAAGTTATGGATGTTCAGGTAGTCGACTACTCTGCCGCCGATGCGCCGGAAAAGTTTGTTGAATCCTTACGCGAAACTGGTTTTGCTGTTTTAACCAACCACCCCATACAACAAGAACTGGTTGAATCTATCTACAGCAACTGGCTTGAGTTCTTTCACTCTTCCCACAAACACGATTTCCTGTTCGACCCGGAAAAGCAGGACGGTTTCTTTCCTTCAGACGTTTCAGAAACCGCCAAAGGGCATGCCAAAAAAGATATAAAAGAGTACTACCATATTTACCCTTGGGGGCGCGTGCCAGAAGAGCTTAATGCCGAGATAAGAAGTTATTATAAGCAGGCTTCAACACTGGCAGGCGAACTACTGAAATGGGTGGAGAGCAATTCTCCTGAAAACGTTGCCGGTAAGTTCTCAGAGCCTCTTCCTGATATGATTGTTGATACGCCCAACACTCTTCTGCGCGTGCTGCACTACCCACCATTTACAGGTGAAGAAGAACCAGGAGCTATTCGTGCAGCAGCCCATGAAGATATCAACCTGTTAACCATTCTTCCTGCTGCCAACGAGCCAGGCCTGCAGGTAAAAATGAAAGATGGAAACTGGGCCGATGTGCCATCCAACTTTGGCAATTTAATTATTAATACTGGTGATATGCTGCAGGAAGCTTCTGGTGGGTATTTTCCTTCGACCAGCCATCGGGTGATTAACCCTGTTGGTGGCAGCCAACAGAACTCTCGAATGTCTTTGCCTTTGTTTTTACACCCTCGGAGTGAAGTCGTGCTTTCTGAGCGGCATACGCAGCGGAGTTATTTGCTGGAGCGATTGAAGGAGTTGGGGGTTATTTGATTTTCCTTAGGCTTAATGGCGGCTTAATGGGACTTAATGGGGTCGGAGTTATTTTATAATCTCGACTCCCTGCCCCATTACCACAAAGTTTGACGACTTCTCTTTTTCAACTTTAGTTAAGTGTGTACTTTCAAATGTGAGACGCACTTGTGATATTAATAAGTAAAAAACCAGTCGTATTTTTGTGGCGTTTTATAATTTATTCAATACTTCTATTGTTCTTGTCACTTTATCTCTTCACATTCGTCAAAAGCAGACTGGAAACTGAAGCAATCGAAGCAGTAAAACTCAAAGAACCAACACTATGGCCGTTCATCTATGGGGTGGAAGGTGAAGGTGCTTGGCTGTCATCAAACAAAAATAACTATTTGAAGGAACAGGCACAACTAATAATAGGAAACCATATAAATCATAAAAGTATATCCTGGACAATCAACATACAGAGAACTATTAGAGATAAAAAACTATCACTAGAGTTTTTCATACGGGGAAACTTTCAACGCCATAGTACATTACATACTATTCTTGTAGTCGGTATGAAAGCGCCCAAAGTAATGTATCAGGAGATGCTTATAGAGAAGCCTAAAATCTAAATAAGACTTCTCTCTTTATTCTAAAAAAAAGGGTTAATGGGCAAATAAAAACTCTCAGACCTATCTACAGGATAAAGTTCAATCCATGTTGAGAAACGGTTTCTGGCTGGCAGCCACGTAAAGTCACCTTCAGGCAAAGTGTATATTTGTTCTTCATCAGACTTCTGCTTTAAGACTGTATCTAATCTTTCTCTATCAAATGACTTTGAGAGAATTTCACCCTCTCTACACTCCCTATAGTATTTTGGGAAAAATTGCATATCTTTACCCGCAATACCAGAAAATAGAAGAGCTGATTTTTCCTGGGGATTCGTTGGGGGCTCAGTACAAACACTTATAGGGCCAGTCCAACTTAATGATTGATACTTGGTAGAAGCATTAAGTAAGTCTTGTTCATCCAGTTCTAATGGTGTGACAATTTCAATTCTATCTTTCACAAAAACAGTAAAAACAGGGCGAGAAAGTGCTACGGCATACAAACCATATACCAATGCGGATAATTGAACCACTGCTATCAGAGTATAGTCACGTACCAACTCTGACTTCGGTTTTCTACTATTAAAAATTACCAATGAGATAACTGGTCCTAGGCTCACTTCGACAATAAGAATTATTGAATAGAGCTCTACCCCCCCAGCATTTCGGCCATTTGTCCCGGGTACCAAATAAGGAAAACAACACTCCCCGAGCATAGAGCAACCAATAAAGATACGCAGGCATGGATAGCTGCCGCCTGTAATTTTGAATTGATTGTAGGCCGTAATAAGGCTGGCATATACGAGATCTCCGCAAATATCACAAACAAAAAATATCAATTCGCAGTAAAGCTAAAAAGGCTCCTAATAAGGAGCCTTTTTAGTCACTCAAGAGAGCAAGCCCTCAAGAGTAAAGTAAACACTATCAGCCACGGCATTCAGCAGGAGTCAAGTTGGATGGCAGCAAGTTGGCAGCAGGAATAGTTACACTACCAGAAATTGCTTCAACACCAGCAGCCAATCTTTCCCGAGAGAAGCAGGTCCAAACGAGGAACTGAGCAGGACGCACGCCCACTACTAATGCAGCACCACCGGAAGAAGGAATCATTACTACTGTATTGCCGTTGGCAGCAGGATTAACACGAGCAGTATGTGCAACAGAAATCTGGCCTGTGGCATTATCAACAGTCATGTTTAATACATTTTGGGAACCGTTCGGGTTACCGTCTGCACCAAGAGTTTGCGTACAAGTGGCACCACCAGCACAAGCAACAGGCGCACCGTTAACAGTAGCACTCGTAGTAAACCCTGCACCAAAACCTCCGTTGGCAGCAGGTGTTACATTATTAGCATTATCTTGAACCAAATCCTTAAGGCCTTTAGCCATCAGCATACCCTCAGATACACGAGCTCTAGCTGTGTAATCTTGATAAGCTGGCAATGCTGTTGCCGCCAAAATACCAATAATCGCAACCACGATCATCAATTCAATAAGAGTAAAACCGCTCTGTTGTGTTTTCATTTTCACATTCCCAACTTTGTTGTTATATCCAGCCCAACCGGGCTATCTCCAAGGAGACAGTCCCCAGTTAAACTCAGGAAACTTTACGCAACTTACGCTGCGGCCTCGCTTGGCATATACATATCAACCATCGTGCCAACTTTGCTTACATAAGCAGCGAAAGGCTCTATCTGGGCATTTCTGTCAATTGTGAACTTAGTCAGGAAACCATGGGCGTGTATTTTGGTAACACATGTGCCGCTTTGCGGCACATAGAATGGTGTCGTCGTGTGTCAGGCAGCTTTTATCCCGCTCTATATCCCGCTCTATAAAAAACTCTGTGCAAGCGCGAAATCACTTTCCCTGGCACTTTTAACGCCAACCAACGAGTTTGCCCCATTTCCATTTCCACGGTAGCCACGATGTGGACTGCACAGGCTGGGCAGGTTGATGTTCAACCGTTCTGTCTTGATCAGGAGACTCTTCATGTTCATATCCATATTCATGTCCATGTTGGAGTTCAACTGGAACCCAAACGTCATGCTTAAGCATGTATAAAGAACCGTCCTCCCCTTTACTTACTATACGAATGACTGGTTCCGCATCGTCACCCTCTCCGGTAGAACTAATCAACGACTTTGCTTCGATAAGATCACTGCCATCTTCATCGGGTTTGTAACGCTCAATCAAGTTTGACACCCTCTCAAGCAGAATATCCTGATCAATAATGAAATAAATACCTGCTCCTTCCTGATCTATGGATGAATCCTGGGGCAACATAACTCCAGTCAATTTAAAAGGCGGGGCAAATGTGAATTGATTCGGGGGGGTAACCCCTAGTGGTACAAGGGTGCTAATCTTGCGTCGTAATTTTCCATTAAAAGCCAGCTCTGCATCCACACTGCTTAATTGCATGTAATCAGAGTTATCTGATATAAAATCCGTATGACTATTTAAAAGTCCATCCCGCAGTTTTTCCTCATATTTGTCTCCTTCCAAAAAGTTACCAAAGGCCTTTTCACCTACACGTGCGAGCACTTTTTTTATACGCTCTGCCAGCTCTTCCTTTGTATCACCCGAAAGAGCTCTACTTTCATCAGCAGCTTGAGAGGTACGGGAGCCTAATCCTGCTGTTATTAAAATAACTTCTTGCAAAGCATAATCCGAAGTGATTCCAGCTAACCGATGCATGGAAGCCTTATGAGTATTGTCTAATTGAGACATTGCCTGTGTTGCTGGCGTGTCTAATCTTTGGAGTTTATCTTCACTCACAGCTAGTTCTTCTCGGCGTTCATCCTCTTGGCTATCAGCCCGAAGTTCAAGTTTCAGAAGCATGTTTAGTCTGGGCAGGGTAGGGTCCGTCGTATTGACCGGCTTGAACGTTTTGATCGGACCGACCGGAATTGCATAAACAGTCACAACCCCTGTCGTGTATTTTTTCCCGATCGGACTTGTTCCTTGCCCAGGCGTGAACTGTATACGTATGTGGACAGGCCCCAGTTTATACGAGTGCAAATAGTAAGCTGGGCTATAGTAAGAGCCTTCCACTTCATACCACGTCGAATGCATCTCCCATCCGTCCGAGGCTTTCAGGGTTGTTGTTAAGGCAGAGGCAGAGGCAGAGCCATTCCCAATACTTTGAAGATAAACTGGTAATTGAACGGTTTCACTTTCATCAATAGTCACGACTTTTACGGGACTAATGCGGGTGTAAGTTGTTTGTTTCTCCTCTGATTGGATGTCAGTTCCCTGATCACCTTCGACAGGTTCATCATCCTCCTGAGTGGAGTTACTGATACCGACTATCCCTTTAACCTGTTCGGTTTCTTCTGTATTTCCCTTTGCACCAAGCTCTTCGGTTCCTTTCTCGTCTCCAGAAGAGACATGGGCTACCTCTTCATTCGGGTCTGTTTCTTTTGTATGTTCCCCTGTATCAGGCTTATCGGCCTTCTGCCTTTCCTCAGTGAATTCACTGACTATATTTGTAACCTGTTCGATTTCTTTTGTGTTGCTCTCTGTTTCAGTATGCTGGCTTCCTGCTTGAAGAGGTGGAGGAACAACCGGAAGACTTGTGTCGTCTTCTCTTTCCGTGCCCCCAGACGATGTCACTACTGCCAGATTTGTAGAAGGCGTTAGACTCTGTGTGCTGGCCAATTTCTCTTCGGTACTTTCTTTATTTGGACGCTGTTTATTTGAACGCTGTTCTTTTTTCTGCTTGCCCTTCTTGAATTTCGAAGTTTTGAGGTTGTGCGGCTTTGTCGCTGATGGTGAGTCGAAGGCTTTCAAACCACGATCCCCTGAACGTCTTGTTAACTCGAGGGTTTTCGAACTACGTCTCACTGGACGTTTGCTTTCTCTCATCTCTTGATCTGGACCGACCTCCGTCATATCGCTTTTAGGTTCAGAGTTTCCCCCAAGTATGGCGGCTCCAGGCAAGTGAGTAGATGCAGCACTGCCACTTTTTTCTTGCGACGCGCCAACGTTCCCAACCCACAGCGCCGTCAAAAGGCTGAAGAGTGGGAGCTGAAACACAGTTACCAGCACTTGGCGCATAAAAAAACCTCCTGCTCTGCACGAGAGAGTACGTACAGGGTGAAGAGGTATAGATCAGAGCTTGCGTTTTTACAGCTTTTTGTAAAGCACATGCCTTCAGTATTTCTCTTTGATCTATACAGCCATAAAGTTCAGATTTTCTACTTATAATGAGCCATCCCCCGTTACTGAGAGTGAAGAGACAACTGTCGTGAATAACAACTGTCGTGAATAACAAGTGTCGTGAATAACAAGTGTCGTGAATGCTGTGCCTGTTTCACGTAAGGCTGACCTGCATCATTGCAGCAATGGTGCATATCACGCACATTGCCAAGTCTTCACAGTTTCTCAAATCAGCACTGATCACTGCATAGGGAAAATGCATGAGTGGCTCTGGTTTGCCTGAGGTTGCCCTTTGAACGCAACCCAACGAGGTTCTCATGCAAGATACTCAAAAACCCGGCCACCTTCTAGACGCCCGCGGCTGCCTTTGCCCACAACCTTTGATTAAAACCCGTCGCCTCTGGAAAACCCTGAACACAGGGGAAACCTTTCGGGTGTTGCTGGACAATGAAATCGCCCATGCAAACCTGTTGTCATTCCTGAATGACCAAAACGCTCAACCGCAAACCAGCCGTGATGACGATGACTGGGTTATTGATGCCGTACGCAGCAAAGGGGCAGATAACGCTTCAAAGAAAGAGGCCGAAAAATCGCCTGCACCACAAACAGCTCAAGTTGCTGCGCTAACGCCAACGGAAAGTTTCCAGAAAGCAGCCCCTGATTATGTAGTGGCACTCAAGAGTGACCGCATGGGGCAGGGCGATGACGACCTTGGCCAAATACTGGTGAAAGGCTATATCAACACGCTTCTGGAACTCGACAACAAACCAAAAACAATTGTTCTTTATAACGGGGGCGTCAAGCTGGCGACTGAGAGTTCTGGCGCAGACGTTTCCCTGAAAGCTCTGGAAAACAGCGGCGTGGATGTGATTGTGTGCGGAGCCTGCGTCGATTTCTTTGAAATCAAAGATCAGCTGGCCGCTGGCCGTATTTCCAATATGTATGACATTGCTGAAAAGCTCGCAGCTGCCGGGCATGTGGTGTATCCCTGATGCTTACTTACTTTGATAATGGCGCTACCAGTTTTCCTAAACCTCCACAGGTCGCAGAAGCCATTTCCCATTACCTGATGGAAGTGGGTGGTAATTATGGCCGCTCCGCCCATTCGAGAGCTTTAAAATCTGGAACAACGGTCGAACAGTGCCGGGATCGCCTTGCGGAAATAATGGATATCTCCCTGGTGGAACATCTTTGTTTCGCCAGTAATGCCACTCATGCGGCCAACGTAATTCTGCAAGGTTTGTCTTTCAAAAAAGGGGCAGAAGTTCTGATCTCCCCGGTTGAGCACAACGCCTGCGCACGACCATTAAAAATGCTGGAAGAGCAAGGGCATATCAAGCTGGTGACTCTTCCTGCTGGCCCAGACGGCCGTATTATTCCAAACGAAATTCCTGCACTGATTAACAGCCACACAGCTCTGGCTGTGATTAACCATCAAAGCAATGTGAATGGTGTTATCCAGCCGGTTGCAGACATTCGCAAAGCAGCTGACTATCTCCCAATCATGCTGGATGCGTCTCAGTCCCTTGGGAAAACCCCCGTTCGCGTGGATGAGTGGATGTTGGATTACGTGATTTTCACTGGCCACAAAAGCCTGCTGGGGCCAACCGGAACCGGAGGGTTGTATATTCGCCACCCGGATCGTGTAGAGCCGCTGGTGCTCGGAGGTACTGGCAGCAACAGTGAACATTTGTCCATGCCTTTACAAATGCCGGATCGATTTGAAGCTGGCACCCCCAATATTGCCGGAATATTTGGCCTTCTCGCAGCTTTGGATAACAGACCGGAACCTGCGCACAGCCATGATGACTTCCTGAAACTTCTGGATAACATCGAAAGTATTCCCGGTTATTCCATCCTGCGTACTGAAAACACGGATAACCAAGGGGAAGTTATTTCCCTGAACCATAGCAAGATGGATGCAGGAACTTTGGCATGGGAACTCTCTAGCCGTTTCAATATTGAGAGCCGCTCCGGGCTGCACTGTGCACCCTCTGCCCACCAACACCTTGGCACCTTTCCCCACGGCACATGTCGTTTAACACCATCTCCGTATCACACCCCGGAAGATTTTGAGTATCTGTTGGGCGCACTCAGGGAGGTTTCTCAATCCAGCGAGCAACAGAAGAAAGCCTCATGAGCCGCACATTTCTGTTATTCAAAACCATGCGGTACGCCATCAAGGCGGAAGCTCACTGTCGCGAACAAAATATAAGTTGTCAGGTTCTGCCTGTTCCACGGGAAATATCTTCGGAATGCGGAATGTGCTTGGAAGTTAACCCAGCTAAAGCTGACACAGTGAAAGATCAGCTTGATACATCTGGTTTTCAGGTCACTCTGGCCCGTATTTAAGGTTTATAAGTTATGTCTACCACTGATACAAACACTACTGATACAAACACTACTGAAACCAGCTCTGGCATCGACCTGCTCAAAACTGTTGAGTATGGCGGCTGCTCCGCAAAGCTTTCTCCCACTGAACTTGCGGGTATTCTCAGTCAACTGAATTTCCCCAGCCACCCGGATCTTCTGGTGGATATCTCCACCCACGACGATGCTGGTGTATACAAAATCAATGATGAAACCGCGCTGATCTTCACCACTGATTTCTTCCCACCAGTGTGCAGTGATCCGGAAGAGTTTGGCGAAATTGCCGCTTCTAACGCCTTAAGTGATGTATTCGCTATGGGTGGCAAAGCGCTGATGTGCCTGAACCTGATGATGTACTCCACCAAAGATCTTCCTGTTCAAGGTTTTGCGGAAATCCTGAAAGGCGGTCATGCCAAAGTCTCTGAAGCAGGCGCTCTGGTTGTTGGTGGACATACCATTGAAGATCATCCACCAAAGTTTGGCCTCGCGGTTATTGGCACTGTTCATCCAGACAAAATTGTCAGCAACAGTGGCGCTCGCCCTGGTGACAAACTGATTCTGACCAAACCTCTTGGCATTGGCGCATTGATCTCTGGCCATCGTGAACAACTGGCCAGTGATGAAGCCTATCGCAATGCCGTGGAACAGATGAAGCTGCTGAATCGTACTGGCGCAGAAATTATGTGCCAATACGACACCTGCTGTGCGACAGATATTACCGGCTTTGGTTTGCTGGGCCATGCCCGTGAAATTGCCAACGGCAGTAAAACAACCTTGCGTATTAATACCGAGACTCTACCACTGCTCGATGAAGCTTATGATCTGTTTGATGATGGCTGTATCCCTGGCGCAGCCTTCCGCAACCTGCAGTACATTGGTGATGATGCAATATTCCGGGATAGTTTGGATTACAACCTGAAAATGCTCACCTGTGACGCCCAGACTTCTGGCGGCTTACTGATCTGCGCTCCGGCTGAAAGCGCCAACGATATGCTGGCAGAACTTGTCGCCAGCGGAAAACACCCACAAGCCAGCATCATCGGAGAAGTTTTGCCTCGCGGTGAAACCGCTTTGGTTATAGATTGATTCAATTCCGCTCTCTCGCAGGCTTTTCATATCATTGAGTGGCCTGTGAAGGAGTCACTCACCATCGGTGGATGATTGCTTCAACTTGCCTATATTTAGAAGAAATCAGGCGATCATAAAACCACCGGATTTATGCCAGA
Source organism: Parendozoicomonas sp. Alg238-R29 (assembly GCF_947331445.1). GTDB lineage: Bacteria > Pseudomonadota > Gammaproteobacteria > Pseudomonadales > Endozoicomonadaceae > Sansalvadorimonas. The sequence goes on from NZ_CAMZOG010000021.1 coordinate 56,103, forward strand.
ACTCATACCCAAAAGAGCGAAATACAGGCGATCTATTCGTCATATACAAACAGCAATCTGCTGCTGTGCTTTAATTTTGACAGCTTCTCTTTCCTCTCCTTCCAGATCGCAGCAAACAGTAACGCCTCCTCCACCTCACAAGGTCACCGTAAAAGAAGCCCTGAGTGAAAATCATCATGGAGGGACAGTTGATATTACTGGTGTGGTACTTCGGCAGATTGGGCCAGAAACCATACTGCTTCACGATGGCACTGCCGCTATAGAAGTTGATGTTCCCCCCAACCACATTCCCCAGAGCGGCCTGAAGCCCAATACTCGCATTCGCATCAAAGGTGAGGTCACTCACGAAGATAATGGCAGTCACGAAGTGGAAGCTAACCAGGTGTTCTGGACTTTCTAAAACACTAACCTACACGCCGGATTGCCAACAAATCTCACCAAATTTTCATGCAGGCTTTACTACTTGCTTCTAATATTTATGCTTTTCTCCTGAAGCGAACAATTGTTCACCCCCTTCAATGACCGACCCCTGAATCAGGCGGCACCCCTATGACGACCCTTCGATTCCATTACATACTTCTTGCTTTACTCACTTTAATGGCTTCCATTGTTTGCCACGCTGCCGGAACTTCATTTTCCGTCCATCTTAAAAGAAATATTCCCGGCGGAGGGCTTCAACAAAGGCTCCTGCCCGCAGTTTTTGAGAAAAACCTCGTTAAGAATGGATACGTCATAGATCTGGGGATGATGAACACTGACGAATCACAATACTCACTGCACGTATCGCCTGTTCAGGATGGAGTGAGAGTTGCCCTGAAAATGTCTCTTCAGAAAGAAAGTCCTGCGATACAATTTGAAGATCACAAAATCATCAATGGAGTTATTCTTTCCCATAAAGATTCCGAACCCAAATACCAGTACCAACTACTCAATTCTCAACTGGAACCATTGGACGAAGCCGTTGAGATTCCAACCCTCTCTCAACATACCTCCCCTGTTCGTCACAGCAGAACCAAAACCAAAGTTGCTGCCATGCCAGATCTAATTGCAGTCCTCAACCTGCTTGTCAGAACCCACAAGGATCAGGATGAGTCTTCCCTCGGGGAAGAAGCAACCAGCCTTGCCCAAGCTCTGGATGGCGTTGTATACCCTGATGAATGTACTCCACAACAGCTACTTACTTTTGTTGAAGCCGATGACGATCACTCTGGCATATTAGACAAAGGCAATCGGTACGCTGTACCGGTACATGACATGAAGTCACCCCTCGAAGACACCACACATTTTGAACCAATTATTCCGCGAGCATCGTCCAAAAATCCGTTTCCTTCTGTTATTACCACGGTCTATAACCGCTCTGATATGCCAAAACTCGGATATATGACATCGCCGATATTTATTGAAGGCTCTGGGCAAAGACTTATTCCTCGAAAGGGAGCGACTGTCAGGGGGGATTTGTATTTTCTACAAGTCACTGATGATAGCCATGATGGAATGCTTATCGAGTTGTACCCTCTACATAAACCAACGGTAGAGCAATCCGCCGATGTTTTGCCTAACAATAATGCTGAACTCACTTTGCATATATCCGCAGATAACAAGACAGTCCACTTGTATGATGCATCATCTGAGCATCTCGCAAAAGTTCATCTTGACTCGCCACTAGCCATGCTGGCTGCATGCTCGACGTTGGAAAGAAAGGTAAAGAGTATTAACTATGTAAAACTGGCAAATATGATGTCAGAGTGGACAGACTGGCTCCAACAGCCAGATGAGCCGTCCCATCCACTCCCTCCAGAACTTGACGAAAAAATTATAACGGCCTGTTTTAATGGCCAGCGCACTCCAGTAGCACAACTCCACTCCCGAATATCCTTCAGTCACCTGCCCGATACCTTGGATGTGAATATGGGATATAAGAACTCTCATCTCCACCTCCCCAACACCCTGATGAATCCATTTAACCCTGCTCACGGCTTAGCCACAGACGCACTTTACCTGCTAGATGGGGATGGCGAAAAAACACCTTATTCTATCCACCTGATATCTCATGCCTCCAACAGTTACGTAGCCACCCTTCATTCACTGCCTTCCAGATTAAGCGAAAAATATCAGGCATCCATACAGACAGAGCGATTAATGAATGGTGCGTCAGATGCTTTGGCAACGCTGCAGGTTGAATACATTGAAAACAACAAAATACGCGTTCAAATGTTTAACCAGGACGGAACCCTGCACCATTTGAGCACTCTCGACACTACCTGGAATATGGACAAAGACATAATAAGCCTTCTTCCTCTCCAACTCACTCATCGGGAGGCTAAGAATAAAACTGTTAATTTGCCCGGTCTTTCCGTCTGTACCAACCTGTTGGCTCATGCTACCACGGGGGTTTTCATCGGCGATATAGATGAAAGTCAGCTGACCGCCTTAACACACCCCCAAGCTTCACTGGATACTTCTGATAGTAGTGGCGCTTATTACAGTGATGTCCAACGGGATAGCGCTGTGCCACATTTCAGACACATTACGTCTCGTCAGTTTGTTGGGGCTACAAAACGATCTCTACGCCTTATGGCAAAACATCCCAGAAAAGCTATCTTTGGTGGAGTGAGTTTAGGGGTAGCTGTAGCTACAGGCGCTTACTTTTTCCCTGACGTAGCTACAACGACATACAGCGGACTTATCTGGGCTGCAGGAGGGTTCGGGCTCCTCAATCCTGGTGGTGGAGAGGACAGCCGGTCACCCACCCTGAACCCTCCTGGCTCACTATCTAATGTTTCGACAAGTTTATCCGGGGTGTCTTCAAATTCATCGTCATCTAATGTTTCTACAGACCCATCCGAG
>NZ_CAMZOG010000022.1 GCF_947331445.1 Parendozoicomonas sp. Alg238-R29
CGCTTGACCTTCAGATTCTGCTTGATCCACTTGAAGAACAATTCGATCTGCCAGCGGGATTTATACAAGGCGGCAATCTCTGCAGCACTTCTCTTCAGGGTGTTACTGATAAAAACCAGTAATTTGCCGTCTTCTTCCCGGCAAATCTTGACCCGCCTGAGATCAGTTGGACAGTCCTTTCTACCTTTGTTAGAAGAGAGTTTGATGATTTGGTCTTCCAGGATAGAGTCGTCTATCGTTTCACGGCATTCAACGACTTCGTAGACGGCTGAGGTTTTCATCCTGCCCACAAACTGCCTACCCTGACAGGTCATTTCGTGATACCAGCTGTAGTCGTCGTAAGCTCGGTCAAAAACATAGATGACACCGGCTATGATGGGAAGGTTCTGAGCCTGCTTTTCAGTCATTTCTCTTGGCGGTGGTCAGTTCGAAAAAAGTAGGCGTATCTGCCTTCGGGTCATACATTGTATGCAGCTTTATGCCTGTCTTGATTTTTTTACCGGCCAGCAGTGCTTACGACTATGTTATCTCCCGGCTTACGGCTATGTTATTTCCCGGCTTATGGCTATGTTATTTCCCGGAAAGATAGAGGCCAAGAGCATGAGTATTCTGTAGTTCTTGAGGCAGATGATGAGGATCTTGATGAGTGAAATGAGCTGACAACTGCCGGGATGACGGCTCAAGCCGAGGAGGCGGGAACTGGCCGAAACGTGTAATGCAACAGTTACCGGATATTATTGATCTTCCAGAAGGCCAGTTGTGTTACTGGCCTGAATGGCTGTCTCTCCCAGAAGCTGACCATTTCTATCAACAGCTTCTGGAAGAGGTGCCCTGGCGCCAGGATTCTATTCTGCTTTATGGCAAGGTTCATAAACTGCCGCGCCTGCAGTGCTGGTATGGAGATTCTGGTACTGGTTATTCCTACAGTGGCATCCGGCTCTTAAAGATATTCAGGAGCGGTTGCGGGGGATGGGTTATGACTTTAACTCTGTGCTGGTGAATCAATACAGAGGTGGCAGAGACAGTAATGGTTGGCATGCTGATAATGAATCAGAGCTGGGTGAACAGCCTGTTATTGCATCGGTAAGTCTTGGTGCCGTTCGTCGCTTCCGCCTGAGAAATAACAAAAATAAACAACAGACCTATTCTATAGATCTTCCCCATGGCTCACTGTTGATTATGGGAGCCGGTGTTCAGGAATTCTGGCAGCACACGTTAACCAAAACTGCAAAAGCTGTTGAACCACGTATTAATCTGACTTTTCGAAAAGTTGTCCATTCATAACAGGCAGTAACCTATAGGCTTCAGTGGAGAGAGCTTCTATTATTGCGAACAAACTGTTTCTCAGCATTTAGAGAGAATGCCTATGAAGATGCTTAACCGGTCAGCCCTGCGCCTGCGTGCCAAACCAGCATTTTTGGAGTGGTGCGCCAGTGTTGCCCCCGATGATGCTGATGAACTGGCTGCATTAAAAGCTCAGCTGGAGCAGACTGGCACGGTGTACCTGGTACCAGAGGTTGAGTCTGAGCAAGACTTTATGGACGCTGTCGTTGAAAATGCTCAGGATATTCTGACTAATGAACTAATGGCCTGGTGTGTGGATAACAGTCTGTGGCCAGAGTTAAGTGCTGAGCTGCTGGAGAACTGGTTTACGATTGATACCGAGTTGATGTGTTTTGATCTTTCTAACCAACCGTTGTTGCTGGCAGACCCGGAAACACTGGGTGGTGATGGTGAGATTGTTGAGAGCTTTTAAAATGTAGATGGTGTTGGAGCCTGTTGTCTCAACAGGCTCCCATAGATCGAATTTAAACTTCTTTCAGATGCCTGTCCCGATCCATCTCCCAGCAACCATGATCTGACGCCAGGGTTACGGTACCGGAATAAACCGCTTTCGCTTCTTCCCGTAACTCTTCCACTCCGAACTGCCCGGGGCGTGGACGCTTCTGGTAGCGATTACTGAAGTGGGTCAGGATCACGTGTTTGACTCCAGCTTTTTCGGCAGCAGTCCCCACCTGAGCCGGTGTGCTGTGCATCCACTGCCCACCTACTTTTTCACGAACGGATGTTGAGAAGGTTGCCTCATGCACCAGAATATCCGCTTTAGTCAGTACATCGTGGAGAATCTCCGGCTGATCATTGTCGCCACCAATGACAGCAAAACGACCTTTAGGAGAAGGTTCCCGCACCATACTTGAATCAACAATTCGACCATCGGGAAGTGTCACTGGCTTCCCCTGTTGCAAAAGCCCCCAGAGTGGGCCGCGGGGAATGCCTAACTGAGCCAGTTTTTCCGGACACAGGTGGTCAATGTCTGGTTGTTCATCAAAACCATAAGCAAAACAAGGTACCCGATGGGACAGAGGATGGGAGGTGACTTTGTAATCGCTGGTGGAGTATTCGAAACCATCTTTATCTGAAGCTTTGAAAATCAGTTCAAAAGGCAGCTGTGAAACGGCTGCGCAGGCCAGAGAGTGGCGAACAAAGCTTTCAACACCATCTGGCGCGCAAATCACCAGTGGCTCTGTTCGCCCCTGCATACTGGCACTGGTAATCAGCCCGGGCAGGCCAAACATATGGTCGCCATGAACATGGGTGATAAAAATAGCTTGAAGACGTTTCAAGGTATAGCGACTGCCAAGCAGGCGATGTTGCGTGCCTTCTCCACAATCAATCAGGCACCACTCCTTGCTGTCGTCTTTGGCAAGAATCAGGGCTGTTACATTTCTGTCTCTCGAAGGAAGGCCGGCGGCCGTACCGAGAAAAGTCAGACGCATAGAGGATGTCCGGCTGGTTTATTACATACTGCAGTTATGATCTCTTTTCTGGCGCGGCGGTTCAATACAACAAGCTGGAATCTGGAAGCTATGATTATTTGTCAACACGCCTTATCAATAGATTGTTAAGCGGTGTTCTAAACGGTAACATTTCTGGTTTCGATATATGTGCAAGAAATCCGGCATATATCAAACTCGTATTATCAAAAAAACGGATTCGGAGTGAACAAATGATATCTGGCAGTTTAGTGGCTCTTGTGACCCCGATGCTGCCCAACGGTGAGCTGGATTGGCAGCGTTTACACAATCTTGTTGAGTTCCATATTGAAAAGGGAACCGATGGTATTGTGGCCGTAGGGACAACCGGTGAGTCTGCAACTGTAACCGTAGAAGAGCACTGCCAGATTCTTAAACGGGTGGTTGAGCAGGTGGATGGCCGGGTTCCGGTAATTGCCGGCAGTGGTGGTAATGCTACCCAGGAGGCTGTTCATCTCACCGCTGAAGCCAAGGCTATTGGCGCGGACGCCTGTCTGCTGGTAACGCCTTATTACAACAAGCCAACCCAGGAAGGCTTGTATCGTCATTTCGCGACTATTGCCGAAGCTGTGGCGGTTCCACAGATTCTCTATAATGTGCCCGGTCGTACATCTGTTGATATGCTCAACGAAACAGTCAATCGACTGGCTGGTTACGAAAATATTATTGCCATTAAAGATGCTACAGGTGATCTGGCACGAGGTAAGGAACTCATTGATCTTTGTGCTGATCGTATCAATGTTCTTTCTGGTGATGATGCTACAGCAGCAGAGTTGATTTTGCTGGGTGGTAAAGGCGATATTTCAGTAACCGCCAATGTAGCACCTGCCGAAATGCACGAGCTCTGCGCATTGGCTCAAGAAGGTAAAGCTGAAGAAGCCCGAGCTTTGAATCAGAAACTGATGCCGTTGCATCAAAAACTGTTTGTTGAATCGAACCCGATTCCTGTGAAATACGCACTTCAGGAAATGGGTTTGATTGATTGTGGTATCCGGTTACCGTTAACGCCTCTGGCGTCTTCATATCATGAAGATGTTAAGGGGGCGTTATCTTCCTGCGGGATCATCAGCTGACCACCGTTGGGGATCATAGATAAGGGGCGTAATTCCGGGGAATTGCGCTGCTAAAGGAGAGTGCATGAAGCACACACATAAGCTTACGACACTAGCCTGTGCCACACTGGTGCTTGGCGGCTGTAGTAGTTTCTTTGGTAAAGATGGCTACATCCGTGACAAGGGGGGCGATTATGTTCAGGAAAAAATCGCGCCAGCGCTGGTAGTGCCTTCCTCTTTGGACGCCATTCCTCCAGTTGAATATATGGTGATCCCTGATATCTCCAACAAGGCCGTACCTGATGAGGGAGATGTTGTTCCTCGTGCAGATCGCCGGGTTGTTCGGGATGATGGTGATGCCTACCAGATCAGCATGGGTCAGAATGGTCGTCAGCTTTTCGCTGATCGTGCACCTGATGAAGTGTGGACCCAATTGATCCGGTTCTGGGAAGCCAATGATATTTTACTGGCTGATCAGGATCCCCGCCGGGGCGTTATGGAAACCGACTGGGTACAAATCAGTGGTACCTCCAATCCTGGATTAATGAAGCGGATGGTTGGCCGGGTTATTGATCTCGATAACTCTCAGGACAATCAGGAAAAGTTTCTGGTACAGGTGCGTCAGGGTGTTCGTGCTGGCACCAGTGAAATCAAACTGCAACATGCGCGCAGGCTGACAGGTTCTGATCTTTTTACTCCTGTAAACTGGAGTAGCAATACTGAAGCGAGTGACAGCCTGGAAAACGGCATGCTTAACGAGATGCTGGTCTTCCTGGTTCAGAATCGCGATGAGCAGAGTGTGTCTCTGCTGGCCAAGGATCTGGATATTGGTGATCAGACCAGCCTGGTGCGGGATGGTAATGGTAATCCGGTTCTGAAGATTGATCAGGGCTTTGCCCGCAGCTGGCAAGGTGTAGAGGTTGCCCTGAAGAGTGCTGGCATCAAAGTACTGGATAAAAACCGAAGTGCTGGACTGATTTTCATCGACTTGCCTGGTGGTAAGGTTGATGGCAGCGCTGAAACAGAAGAAGACAGTGGTTGGTTCGGCGGTATGTTTGGTGGTTCAGGCGATGAGAAAGAAAAATCGGATGTGCCTGGGCAGGATGAATACCGTATTCGTGTACAAAGTGTGGGTAATGCCACTCACGTAACTCTTGAGAAGAGCCTTGATGTTCTGCCTCCGGAAGAGCTGAGTGAGAAGTTCCTGGAGCGCTTGAGAGAGAATCTCGGGTAACTCCAGTGCAAGACAAGAAACCAGGCCTGTTAGCCTGGTTTCTTTTTTTAGGCAGGATGTTTGTACTCATCACCCAGGGTGCAAATAAAAATATGAAACAATATGCAGTAGCCTTCATAGGCCATTTCAGGGGTCGTTCGCGTATGTCTCTTGCAGATAAAGTTCTGGCAGTAAATAACGATCTGCCGATTCGTACAGATAGTCCGGTGCACAGTGGTAAGGTACGCTCAGTTTACTGGCTCACTGAATCAGATAGTCGTCGTTTAATCAGAGAGAAGAACTACGATGTTGCCGAAGATGCCCATCTGGCGATTATGGTGATCAGTGACCGCATTTCGGCTTTTGACTGTATATGGCGCGGCGAAGGTGGAATGAATGGCGTGCCGGGGAAAGGTGCAGCCCTCAATGCTATCTCCAATCATTGGTTTAAGTTGTTCCGTGATCAGGGGTTGGCTGACAGTCACATACTGGATATTCCCCATCCGCTGGTATGGATTGTCCAGAAGGCCCGCCCGGTCATGATAGAAGCGATTTGTCGTCAATATATCACTGGTTCTATGTGGCGCTCTTATGAGAAAGGTGAGCGCACATTCTGTGGGATTGAACTTCCCGACAATCTTGAGAAGAATCAGAAGCTAACAGAACTGTTGATTACGCCTTCTACCAAAGGTGTTATTCAGGGAGTGCCCGGTGTGCCAGCTGTGGATGATGTTAATATCACCCGCAAGAACATTGAAGAAAACTACAGCGCTTTCCAGTTTTCTTGCACCGAAGATATTGGTCTTTATGAAAAGCTTCTAAAAGAAGGTTTTGATGTTATCAGTAGCGCGCTGGCAGAGCTGGGTCAGGTGTTTGTGGATACCAAGTTTGAGTTTGGCTACGTGACTGATGCTGATGGTCGTGAAAAGCTGATTTACATGGACGAAGTGGGTACGCCTGATTCTTCCCGCATCTGGGATGAGTCTTCACTGCGGCGTGGTAAGGTTGTGGAAAACTCCAAGGAGAGTTTCCGCCAGCTCCTTCTTGGTCACTTCCCTGATCCAGATATTTTGCTCAATAAAGACCGTATGGATGAGCGTGAGGCTTTAGCGAAAGACAACGCACTACCAGAAAGCGTGCTTAGGGAAGTGTCCCGAACCTATGTAGAACTTGCTGAAAAAATAACCGGCGAAAAGCTGGTGCTTTCAGATACTCCTAAGGCTGACATTATTTCTATACTTCGTAATGAGTACGGTTTGATAGATTAGGGGCGTTCTCAATTAAACATACAACTCAGTGGCGCTGAAGCCGCCAAGCGTTAGAAAGGCTTGTGAAAATCGTATTCTACATTGAGCAAGCCTGACGCCACAAATGATGGCATTCAGAGTCACCCGAAGGGTATTCCCAAAAGTTTCTATGGCTACGTCTTACCCTGTAAATTTTTGGGAATGCTGAGCCCGATGTTTAATTGCAAACACACTCTGGTTAGCCTTTTGAATGAAGGTTTTTTTGTGGAGGTGCATCAGTTGTGCCTTTTTTATAGTTCGCCTTTTGTATAGCCAAAAGTTATTCACTTATCGAATTGACATACGCAGGGTAAAGTAAGCGACAAGGACGTTGCTTTATTGGCCTGAAAGTCGCCATTTCTACGGTGTTGTTGGGTGTCACTACGCATCGCTATTGTTTTTATGCACAAACCCGAAGGTTAAATAGTCTCATGTCAATAGGTCTTGGCAGAAACTTTTGAAATTCTTGTAGTTGTCGTAACTTGTTGATTTTAAAGATATTTTATACCTGTACAAAAAACGTACAATTTGCTGCGAACCAAGGCGTTGCAAGGGGTCACGCAGGGTGAGTAATAGAATTCCACAGACTTATCCACAGATATGGTGGATAACAGGTAGTGATGAACAATTCATGTTTTTTGTTTTGGGTAACTGCCTTTGTCAAGTCTTTTTCAGTACAATTTCGTGCATTAATTCGTGCATTAATTCGTGCATTGATGAAACGTCAAAAGAGATAATAACTCCATGAATGATCAGCCTGTATACGACCATGGACAACCGCTGGCGCCAGTTGTTGAGGTAACCGCTGATAATCTTCAGTCTGAAGTGCTGGAAGCATCCCAGCAGATTCCTGTGTTACTGGATATTTGGGCCGAATGGTGCGAGCCATGTAAGGTTCAGTTACCAATCCTGATGAAACTTGTAGAGGCTTATCAAGGCAAGTTCCGTCTGGCAAAACTGAATGCGGAAGATGCTGACCCCAGAACACAACAGCTTGCACAGCAATTGATGGCGCAGTTGCAAGTAAGAAGTATTCCTACTCTTGTTCTGATTCATCAGGGCCAGCCAGTTAAAATTTTAACCGGGTTGCAAAAGGAAAGTGATCTGCGTGACTTGCTGGACGAACTGACAATGAGCCCTGCTGATCGTGTTCAGCAACAGATCGATCAGTTGATTGAGGCTGGGCAGCCAGAGCAGGCTTTAGCACTGCTGCAGCAGATTCTTACTCAGGAACCGGGTAACGCTGCACTGCAGGTTTTACAGGCAAAGCTGTTGTTGCAGTTGGGGCGTATCGACGACGCGCGTCAAGTAATTAATGCTCTGCCCGATGATGCTCCTGGAGCAGAACAGCCAAAAGCAAAGTTGGCCTTTCTGGATATGGCCCAGGGGATTGATGCTCGTCTGGTTGTTGAAGAGAAGCTGGCATCAGACGACACTGACCTGGAAGCTCGTTATCAGCTGGCTGTGCATCAGGTTCTTGCTGATGAGGATGAGGCAGCCTATGAGAATCTGTTGCTGATTGTGCGCAAAGATCGCGGCTTTCGTGAAGATGGTGCTCGTTTGCTGATGTTGAAAATGTTTGAACAAAAAGGGGCGACAGATCCTGTTGTCCGTCGCTACCGCAACCGTCTGTTCAGTTTGATGCACTGATACTCTGTCGTATTTTTTCGTTCCAGGGGGGCATGGCTTGCTAAGCTGAAGCGATTTCTTCTGGGGCGAAGCGTTCCCGCCAGATGAGTAGCCTGTCTATTTCTTCCAGAAGGGTGTCAAACAGTTCATCGATATCCACAGCCTGATTTGATTCTGAGCTTGCTTGCTTGATCCGGTTTTCCAGTTCGTGGCAAGCAGTTCGTAGTGGCGGTGTTCCACAGTAGCGCGCAGCTCCATGAAGTTTATGTACTTCAGCCAGTAAAGTGCTGGTATTGTTCAGGTGGTGATAATTCACCAGATCTTCACGGGTCGCCTCCAGAGTTCCCAGTAACATTCCCAGAAGTTCGTCAGCAAGATCTTCACGACCACCAGCCAGTTTGATGCCTTCATTCCGGTTAACCGGTGCCTGACTGTCACTTTTCAGCAAGGTTTCATGACTGTTCTGGAATCTTTGCTGAACAGGCTCTGAATTCCGTGGCTTATCTGCCCAGTCGGAGATGATATGGAGTAGTTGCTGTTCGCTGACAGGCTTGGTCAGGTAATCGTTCATACCCGCTTTCATTAACTCTTTCTGCTCCTCTGCAAGAGCGTGGGCAGTCAGAGCGATAACCGGAAGGTGTTCACCTTGCTTTTCGTTTTGTCTCAGTTGACGAGTTGCCTCAAGGCCATCCATTCCTGGCATCTGAATATCCATAAACACCATATCGTAGCTGTGTTTGGCAATAAGGTTCAGAGCCTCCTGACCGGATGTGGCAGTGTCGGTGGTTATACCTGCATCGGATAAAATTGTATCAAGAAGTATGAGATTGGGCTCATTATCATCGACAGCCAGAATGCGTAGCTTTCTCAAAGACTGAATGACTTTATCCCCAAGCGGAAGGGGGTGTTGAAACTCGCTCTTTTCGGGGAATAGTTTGGATAGTGATTCACGCAGGCGCAGTTGAGACAGGGGACGAGATAGAAGCATAACATTATGACTATTAACCTGACTCGAAAGGGTTTCCAGATAGTCGGCATCTGTAAGAATCAACGTTTTGCAGCCCTCCGGGATATCACGTAAATAATCTGTTAACGGAGGCATGGTATTGGGCTGATATCCCAGAACCATCAAGCTGGGTTGGCTACCCTCTATGGTGTTTATCTTCGATGGGTGATCTATGGCTTGTGCACTGAAGCCCTCGCTCTGCAGAAGCTGGCTGATACCCTTTTGTGATTGAGGGCGGGATTCTATAAGAGCAGCCTGCCCGCGAGCTTCTGGGGCTGGTGTTTCTGCCCGATGATTAATAGGTAAACGTAAAGTAAACCAGAACCGGGTTCCACGCCCGGGCTGACTATCAAAGTCAATCGTGCCCTGCATCTGTTCTATCAGGCTTTTGCAGATAACCAGACCCAGTCCGGTACCATGATTGTTGCGATTGCGGGTCGAATTGACCTGAGAGAAAGCTTTAAACAGTTTTCGGGCGTCTTCCTGACGGATACCTATGCCGGAGTCTTCCACGCTGATGCGGAGTGATGCATGGCTTTTCGAGAGTTTGTCACAGGTTACCTGGATAGCAACAGAGCCAGAGTTGGTGAACTTGATGGCGTTACTGACGAGGTTGCTTAAAATCTGTTTTAAACGGTTTGCGTCGCCTGTTAACTGAACAGGTAGGTCCGGGCGCATAAGTGCGGCCAGTTCCAGACCCTTTTTCTGCGCGCTTGGGCTGCTCATGGCCAACACTTCATCCACTACTGTACGAAGGTTGAGGGGCGCATTTTTCAGCACAAGTTTACCAGCTTCCAGTTTGGCAAAGTCCAGAATGTCATCAATAATCGCTAGCAGGGAATCAGCAGCAGTCGTGAGGGTGCGAAGATGCTCTTTCTGGGAATCTTCAAGGTGAGAACGTTTTAGAAGTTCCGCGTAACCAGAAATACTGTTGAGTGGTGTGCGCATTTCATGGCTCATATTGGCCAGGAAAACGGATTTGGCTTCATTGGCCTGAATGGCTAGCTTTCGGGATAGATCCAGCTCGGCATTATTCAGTTCCAGTGTTTCCATATTTTTCTGAAGCTCATCAGCTACGATATCTACTTCATCTTTCATTTCCCGGTAACTGGCCTGCATTTTTGCCAGCAGGGAATTAATATGCCTGACCAGTACATCTAAACTGGCCGGGTGCCCGGATGGAATGCGGGCGGATAGATCAGCAAAACGGATCTGCGAAATCGCTGTGGTTATGTGTTCAAGTGGCACTGCAATGCTGTTGCCAAGCCGAAGATTGAAAACCGTAGCCAGAAGCATGCAAAGGGTGCAGATGAGAGAGCCTAAAAGAATCCACTGATACTTATTTAGCAGAGTGGCAGAAGTGTTGTATTCCAACTCAAGCCAGAGTCCGTGATCCTTTTCGGGGGGGATCATCCGGCTGGTAATCAAAATAGCGTTATCTTTTTCTAAATAAGGAGCTCGGAGGGCAGGGGAATGTGGCCAGTCTTGCACAAGGAATGGCGGGCCAGCCTGGTAAAGCACGACACCGGTGTTGTTGCTGACGCGCACACCCCGCAAACCACTTTGCTGCAGGGAGGCTCTGGCAACCTTTTGTATGGTTTGCAGATCATCCAGTTCAACGGCTGTTGTCGCCAGAAGTGCAATCTGGCTGGCTGACGTCCGTACCTGTTCTTTAAAGATGAAGTTGGTCTGGTACAGAGCCAGTACTGTGGATAAAACGCTTAAGGTGAGGGACAGGGTTAGAACCGGAATAAGCCCGGCTTTCAGAATATGGTGTTTTAACCCCCTGTACATATGGGTCATGGCTTGGTTCCAGAATCTGGTATTGTTATTCGTTATTTTTCTATTTATATGAAAAAGCAGTATACAAGTCTTTAGCCCAAGACCGTTACTATGTCTTCAACAAAGACATAACAGTAAAAAGATACTGGAATGATTCCAAAACAAAAAAATGATCGCGGTTCGCTTTCTTACCCGACGGTTGAATCGCTGGTTGGCCATACTCCCCTTGTTCGTCTGCAGAGACTGGCAACCACCGATAGAAATAATGTGGTACTGCTGAAGCTGGAGGGGCAAAACCCCGCAGGTTCCGTGAAAGACCGTCCGGCGCTTTCCATGATCAGGGAGGCGGAACATCTTGGGCGCATTCACCCTGGGGACACGTTGGTTGAAGCGACCAGTGGTAATACTGGTATTGCTTTGGCGATGGTCGCTGCGATTCGCGGTTACCCCATCAAATTAATTATGCCTGATAATATGAGCGAGGAACGTAAGGCGGCCATGAGCGCCTACGGCGCTGAGCTGATTCTGGTCTCTAAAGATGAAGGTATGGAAGGAGCCCGGGATCTTGCTTTGGCAATGGAACAAAGAGGTGAAGGTGTGGTGCTGGATCAATTTGGTAACCAGCATAATCCTCTTGCCCACACGCAGGGAACGGGGCCTGAAGTTTGGGAGCAGACTCAAGGTCAGGTAACACACTTCATTAGCTCAATGGGTACGACAGGCACGATTATGGGAACGTCTTCATTTCTAAAACAGAAGAACCCTGATGTCGAAATTATCGGTTTGCAGCCAGCGGATGGAGCCAGCATTCCGGGTATACGGCGTTGGCCGGAAGAATACCTGCCCGCCATCTTTGACGCATCGAAAGTAGATCGGATTATTGATGTTGAACAGCAGGCTGCTGAGCAGACCATGCGCGCGTTGGCTAAACAGGAAGGTATTTTCTGTGGTGTGTCGTCAGGAGGTTCCGTTTCAGCCGCTCTTGCTATTGATAAGGTTGTAAAGAATGCGACGATCGTAGCTATTGTATGCGATCGGGGAGATCGCTATCTCTCCACCGGGGTGTTTAATTGAGTAAAAACAACGCCGGGTGAACACCCGGCGGTCTCACGGGTTGGTTTAATTAGCTGGCATTTTCTTCTGCTTCATCAAGATATTTGCTATAGAACACACTCATCAGGTCTTCATCTTCACGTACACTGCGCAAGGCATCCCAAAGCATTATGCGGGTTTCTTCCGGGAGCTCACTTTTTCTGGAAAAGGTCAGGTAATAATTTTTTGATTTCAGTTTGACCTTCTGAATCGTGTATTTGCCTTTAAAAAATCTATTATTTTGAAACTGTTCTGCAATATTACCCATGAGGGCTGCAGAGCCGGTTTCCATTCTTACCAGGTCAACCAGCGCGCTTCGGTCTGTCGAGAAGCGGTTTTTTACCGGAGCACTTTGTTTTTTCAAATCGTCTGCAATGGAATAAGAGCGGGGTACCCTTACCGGGCCTGGGAGAGAGGCCGGTTTTCCATCATACACATAAGAGCTTTTGGTGGGGGTGGCAATAACATAATCAACCAGGCTCATACTGTGTTCTTCAGACTTCCCTTTTTCAGCATCTGCTGGATACTCCATCCATTCATTCCGTTCATCCTTGTACGAGGCTCCGAGTATGCCGTCGATCTTTCCCTGTTTGGCCAGGCGCAGGCAGCGGGACCAGCTGGTTGGACGAACAACTATACGTTTCCCCGTACGTTCGCCCACTTCCTTGATCATGTCGATAAAAACACCTTCGGCTCGATAATCTTTCATCAGAGTGAAAGGAAACCAGTAAGAGTTATCGCTGCATAACTGGATAGTTTCTCTGGGGGTAGCTGCCTGTGACTGAATGCTGATAAGTGAAAAAACAGCTGTTGCTATTGCAATACTGTGACTGCGCCAAAACATCCTGAACTCCATTGGCTTGTTTTTATAAAGGTCATAACCCTGAAATCAATCAGGTGTATTTTTGTTGAGATTGTTGAAGGGTTTTGCTTCACATTGGATCCGACATCCCCTGCCTTGTCGGCATACATGGCGATTTGTGAATAACCCCTAATCTATTGATATTTGTGGTGGGAATCTTCTCAGAAAACTCTATTATCTGTCACTTGTCGTTAGATAAACGGTCAAAGAATTTCCGGAGATTAACGGCATCACTAATAATCATTACCTCTACGAGAAAGAACAAAATGGGGTTCAAAAAAAATCTTTGTGCTGTTGCTTTGGCAATGGCAGCTTCCACTGGTGCGTTTGCAGAGGCCGGTAAAGCAAAGAATGTTATTCTAATGATTGGCGATGGTATGGGGCCGCAGCAGCTGAGCATGCTGGAGAGTTATGCCCGCTTGGCACCAAGCTCAATCTATAAGGGTGGTGAAACGGCTATGACCCGGCTGGTTAATGCCGGCACGATGGGCTTATCCATGACCTACCCTGACGGTTCTGTGGTGGTTGATTCTGCCAGTTCCGCGAGTCAGCTGGCTACCGGAAAGCCTTCTCCATCTGAAGCTATTGGTTTGGATCAGAGCGGAAATCCAGCAGAAACCATCCTGGAAAAAGCTAAGAAAATGGGTAAGGCGACCGGCCTGGTTTCTGATACTCGTTTGACTCATGCAACACCAGCTTCTTTCGCTGCTCACCAGCCACACCGCTCGATGGAAAACCAGATTGCTGAGGATATGCTGGCAACTGGCGTAGATGTGATGCTATCTGGTGGTATTCGTTATTGGATTCCTAAATCCGTTAACGAGAAGGGTGACACTTATAAGCAAGTGGTTGATCTGACTGGTGGCAGTGTCAAGATCAAATCCAAGCGTAAGGATGAGAAAAACTTGCTTCTGGATGCTCAGAAAGCTGGTTACACTCTGACCTTTGATCGTGACCAGCTGGCCAAAGCCGACGATGATAAGGTTCTTGGACTGTTTGCTTATTCTGGCATGATGGACGGTATTGCTTACACCAAAACCAAGGACAGCAAGGATCGTACTCAGCCAACCCTGAAAGAAATGACCGTGAAAGCTTTAGATATTTTGTCTGAAGATAAGGACGGTTTCTTCCTGATGGTTGAGGGCGGTCAGATTGATTGGGCAGCACACAGTAATGATGCGGCAACTATGCTCCATGAGCTGCTGAAGTTTGATGAGGCTGTTAACGCTGTATATGAATGGGCCAGCAACCGTGATGATACTCTGGTTGTCGTTACCGCTGACCATGAAACCGGTTCTTTTGGTTTCAGTTACTCTGCGGCTAACCTGCCCAAGGCTCAGAAACTGCCAGGTGAAGGTTTTGCCAAGCGTGACTACCAACCCAACTTTAACTTCGGCGCGCCAGGCATTCTGGACAACATGTACAAGCAGACCGAGAGTTTCTACGGCATTATGGGTAAATTCCGTAAGCTGCCAAAAGATCAGCAGACTCCTGCTGCGTTCTCTCAGGTTGTTGCCGAGACCGGATCTTTCTCCATTACCGAAAAGCAGGCTGAGCGCATCCTTCTGCGTGGTCCAAATCCTTACATGACGGAGGGTCACAAATATCTGGCTAGCAAGACTTTGCCTAAAGTATCTGATTTCCGTGCTTTCTTTGTGTATGGAGATGATATTCACCTGAACCTGCTGGCTCGTGAGCTGGCAGAGCAGCAGAATGTTGTTTGGGGTACAGGAACTCACACAAGCACACCGGTTGCTGTGATGAGTTACGGTCCAAAAGATGTCATTGAAGCCTTCGATGGTATGAATCATCACACCGATATTGGTCAGAAGTTGAAGAACGCCCTGTAAGTCGTTCTGGTAACGGAAAGCCTCATCAGTGATGAGGCTTTTTATTCGGCGGCTACTTTAGCTAAAGCTTGCCAGAATCGATTCTTTTCTGAATCGGTCATCTTGCTGTTGCGTGAAAAGGCCAGATAATACTGTTGTTGATAAAGCACTTCCGGGTAGACGATGTACTTGCCTTTGAAAAAATCTTGCTGACTATAGTGTTCCGCTGAGGTCTTTGAAATAATAACCGCCCCTTTCTCTGTTCGTACCAAGTCAATTAACGCCACCCTGTCATTTTTGAAATCAGTATCAATATTCAGGTCGTATTGCGCTACCTCGTTAGAAAATGAATAGGCATAGGGAATGCGAATTGGCTGTGGTGGTGATGTGAGGGAGAATGTTGACACATCTATGGACGATGAAGCTATCAACATATAGCTGGCACGGCCAAGCATGCTCGGCGACCTTTCGGTTTTACTAGCATCCGCTGGAAAGTGAAAAAGCTTTAGTCTCTCTTCCGTGACAGTTATTGGAAGAATGCCATCAACCTTTCCTTGCAATACTTGCCTGAGGCAACGGGGCCAGCTCGTAGGAATGACTCGTAAAGAAAAGCCAGAGAGATCGGCAGCCTGAGTCACAGTATCGATGAACAGACCTTGGGCTTTGCCATCTTCTGACATAGTGTAAGGTGGCCAATCTGAGGAGTCTGTGCAAAGTGTGATCAGTTTTTTCTGAGCTTGCGCTGCCGCTGTCCATACCAACATACTGGTTAACAGGAGAAGGGGCGAAAACTGTTTGTAGGCAATAGCCGTTAAAGGTGAGTACATTCGAGTACTCCGCAGTAATTTCTTTGTACTAAGTCCATTTGTGGCTGGATCATACAGTTGTGCTGGGTAAAAGGGAGCCTAACCCTTATTAAAGTGTGAGGTCAGTGGCAAAAATGATAAAGAACTGTTGAATAATAGTCACTATTGAAGATTTGGATTGCCACCTTTTTCATTACAGCAGCGATAGAAGGCTATACAATGCAGATCTTTTCTGTCTGTCTGCTTTATTTACATGCAAACCAAGCGTAACCCATCTAATCGTTTCGTCTCCTCCCGCCGAACACGCAGCAGTGCTCGTCGAAGCTCAGGTCCGTTGGAAGTGACTATTGAGTCTCTGACCCATGATGGGCGTGGGGTCGCCAGAGATAAGGGGCGGGTTTTATTTGTGGATCAGGCTGTACCTGGTGATGAAGTGTCAGTTCGTATAACCAGGCAGACAACGAAACTGACAGAGGGAGTGATTGCCAGGGTCATCTCTCCCTCGCCAGATCGGGTGACCCCTCCCTGTCCATGGTATAGCCAGTGTGGAGGTTGCAATCAGCAGCACATTTCCGGTGCTCGATTGTTGGAAATAAAGCAGGACATTGCACTCGGGCAGTTGAAACGTTTTGCCTCCTGCGAACCCGTAACTCTGGAGAAACCTCTTGAAAGCCCGACCTGGGGTTATCGAACACGTGCTCGACTGGCGGTGCGCTGGTGGAATGGCAAGCTCCACTTTGGTTTTCGAGCGGCAGGCTGCAAAGATATTGTTGCCATTGAACGTTGCGACGTTTTGGTAAAGGAACTTTCTAATCTTTTACCCGTTTTAAGGGCACGTCTTGAACGGAATAAAAACAAACGGGTTGTTTCCCATATAGAGCTTGCTGCAGCGGATAATAGTCATGGTGTGCTGCTCAGAACCGTAGCGCCTATGCCAGATGAAGATCGGGAAAGATGGATGGCACTGGCCCAGGAACAGAGTGTGCATCTGTATTTTCAGCCAGAGGCATCAGCTGAGTCACTGATCTGTATCCATGCACCCGATGGTTCCGATCGGTTACGCTACAGGCTCCCGGAACAAAATATAACGCTGGAATACCTGCCGGTTGATTTCACCCAGGTCAATCCGCACATCAATCGTCAGATGGTGACTCAGGCTTTGGAGTGGCTGGCCCTTGATTCTCAGGATCAGGTGCTGGATCTGTTTTGTGGTATGGGTAATTTCACTTTGCCTCTTGCTAGCCGCTGTGGTTCGGTTGTAGGGGTGGAAGGCGTTCAGGAGCTGATTGATAGAGGGGAACAGAATGCCCTTCTCAACAGTCTTGATAATATAAGTTTCGCCAGAGCTGATCTGGCGGCAGAACCGGGTCAGAGAGCCTGGCTGAAGAATAAATACAGTGCGCTGTTGCTGGATCCGCCCCGTACGGGGGCGCTGGAAATTCTTCAGTTGATGGCTGACAGTCTGCCGAGCAGGATTCTCTATGTCTCCTGCAATCCGGCTACGCTGGCGCGAGATGCGGGATATTTAAAAGAACAGGGATTTCGTCTGGAGCGTTTTGGCGTTATGGATATGTTTCCCCAGACAACCCATGTTGAAAGTATGGGTCTATTTATCAGATAAGTGCCCCGGTGGTTTTGTTTTCAGAGAGGCATTTATAGGGCATGGCTGTTTACCAGAGGTTAAAGTTGAATCCTTATGGTTAAGGTTCGTGATGATCACCCGGTAACCCCGGATGGTGCAATTGATGTGAATTCCTGGCTGGCGAAGCTGAAAACACTCGTCACTCTCAAGGATGAACAGGCTGTGCTCGATGCCTGTGAAATGGTTCGCAACGCTGCCACCGCACCAGGCAAGAACAGCGCCTGGTCCCAGCAGCAGAGCCTGCTGGCTATCGGCCTGCAGATGGCCGATATTTTGTCTGAGCTGAAACTGGATCAGGCATCTTTGATTGCTGCTGTGCTTTACCGTGCTGTGCGTGAGCATCGATTAAATCTTGATGTGGTAGAAAAGCGGTTCGGACGTGAAGTTTCAGATTTGATCAAAGGCGTTCTGGGTATGGCTGTTATCAGCTCAATTCAGAACCCTGCTCGTACGCAAGTTCTTGGTCAGCAGCAGGATCAGCTGGAAAAAGTCCGTAAAATGCTGGTTTCCATTGTCGATGATGTGCGGGTCGCCCTGATCAAGTTGGCGGAAAGAACCTGTGCCATTCGAGCAGTAAAACATGCTGATCGGGAGCGTCGCCAACGGGTTGGTCGGGAAGTTTTTGAGATTTATGCCCCTCTCGCTCACAGGTTAGGCATCGGTTACATCAAGTGGGAACTGGAAGATCTGGCGTTCCGCTACCTGAAGCCTCAGGACTATAAAAAGATTGCCCGTTTGCTGGATGAACGGCGTATTGACCGTGAGCAATATATTCAGGACACCATGGGCAGTATCCGTAATGCTCTGGCAGCGGAAGGTATTCATGCAGAAGTCAGTGGTCGGGTAAAGCATATCTACAGTATCTGGCGGAAGATGAAGCGCAAGGGCGTAGAATTCCGTGAACTGTACGATATTCGGGCTATGCGGGTGTACGTAGATCAGGTACAGGAGTGTTATGCCGCCTTGGGTATTGTGCATTCTCTCTGGAACCACATTCCCAAAGAGTTTGATGATTATATCGCCACACCTAAAGAGAACGGTTACCAGTCTCTTCATACTGCTGTTGTAGGCCCGGAAGGAAAAACTCTTGAAGTTCAGATTCGTACTCATGCCATGCATGAGGAAGCTGAACTGGGGGTTTGTGCCCACTGGAAATACAAAGGTACAGATATCAAGAATGAGAGCGACAGCTATGAAGAGAAACTGAACTGGTTGCGTCAGGTTCTGGACTGGCAGGAAGAGATTGGTCAGGGCATGGAAGGCCTGGCGGATCAGTGGCGTCTGGATGTCGAGCCGGATCGGGTTTATGTATTTACCCGCGATGGTCATGTAGTCGACCTGCCCGTTGGTGCAACTCCGGTTGATTTTGCCTACCGGGTGCATACCGAAGTGGGCAATAAGTGTCGTGGAGCCAAAGTAGCCGGGCGAATTGTTCCCCTGAACAGTACGTTGAAAACTGGCGATCAGGTTGAAATTCTTACCGCGTCCAATGCTGTTCCCAGCCGTGACTGGTTGAACTCAAATCTCGGTTATGTTGGTACCAGCCGTGCTCGGGCAAAAATTGTCAGTTGGTTCCGCCGTCAGGATCGTGATTCCAATATTTCTGCCGGTCGCGGTATGCTGGAATCCGAGTTGAAGCGGATGGGTATTGTTGGGGTTGATTACGAAAAGCTGGCTGACTCCATCAAACTTCAGGACGAGGATGAGTTGTTTGCCAAAGTGGGGGCCGGTGATCTTCGTACCCTGCAGGTTGTACATGCCGCCCAGCGACTGGTAGAGCCGGAAAAAGAGACCGAACCCTTTACCTTTAAGCCACGCCCGGCCACAGCCCATTCTCACAGCGACAGTGATGTCGTTGTCGAAGGCGTTGGTAATTTGATGACCCAGATGGCCAAGTGCTGCCAGCCTGTACCCGGTGATCCAATTATTGGTTACATCACCATTGGTCGTGGCGTGTCAGTTCACAGAACCGACTGCACCAACGCTTTGCAGCTGCGGGAGCAGGAACCTGATCGGGTGATTGAAGTGAGCTGGGGGCGAGAGCATGAATCAACATATCCCGTGCGGATTATTATTGATGCTTATGATCGCGCCGGGCTATTGCGTGATATTACTATCGTGATTGCCAATGAGAGGGTGAATGTGACAGACATGAGTACCCACACCAATCCTGCGGATAATATGGCCAAAATGTCGTTTGTGGTAGAAATTTCCAGTCTGGAAACCCTTGGCAAGGTGCTGGCTAAAATTAACCAGTTACCCAATGTTCTTGATGCTCACCGGGATCACAAATCCCTGAAAACCCCTGCCTGATCGATTTGATAGTCGCTGGTTATATTCATAATCGGCGACTATCGCTACAATCTTCTGATGAAAAACACTGATGACTACACACTGGATGACCTGTTGCAGGTTATGGCGCGTCTGCGTGATCCGAAAACAGGTTGCCCCTGGGATAAAGAGCAGACCTTTCGCTCTATTGCTCCCTATACTCTTGAGGAAGCTTACGAAGTTGTTGATGCCATAGAGCGGGGTGACCTTGTTCATTTGGAAGAAGAATTGGGCGATTTGCTGTTTCAGGTGGTTTATCACGCCCGTATGGCTGAAGAGCAAAGGGCTTTTGATTTTTCCCGGGTCGTACAGGTGTTGATTGAAAAGCTTGTGCGACGTCACCCGCATATTTTCCCCGAGGGTTCGCTTGAGGAATCACAGCAAAGCAGTAACCTTTCTTCGGAAGATGTCCGAGAAAACTGGCAACAAATCAAATCCAGTGAAAAGCCAGAGAGTCAAGATAAGTCATTACTGGACAGTGTTCCGATCAATCTTCCCGCACTTGTTATTGCCCAAAAGCTTCAGGATAAAGCGGCCAGAGTCAATTTTGACTGGCCAGATGTTCGCCCGGTTCTCGATAAGATAAAAGAGGAAATAGCTGAGATTGAAGAAGCTATTGACCTGGGCGATCAAAAAGCAGTCGCTTCTGAAGTGGGAGATTTCCTTTTTGCTGCAACCAATCTTGCCCGCCATCTCAAAGTTGATGCGGAACAGTCAGTGCGGGGCTGCAATCAAAAATTTCGAGCCCGCTTTGCTTTTATCGAAGAACAGGTAAAAGCCCTAGGTTTGAAGATGGAGGAGTGTTCTCTGGAGCAATTGGACCAGTTTTGGGATTTGGCTAAGAAGAATAGCCTTTAACTACCATTTTTATCGGTATTAATGGCGTGTCGTATGGCAGTTTTAATGTGTGGTGTGTCTGCTTTTTGCAGTTTTTACGTAAAGCCCCTTTTTAATTCTCCAAAAACAAGGCATTTCTTGGCTTGAGACAATGTTTTTGTTTGTGCCTAGTTCAGTATGGAGCCCGCAATAGAACTTTGGTGCTTTATCTGAGTGAGCTGTACACACCTTAATAAGTCTAAATGTCACAGGTAGGCAACATGGAGCAAGCAGCCAGAAAATTAAGTGCAGTGATGGAATAAGAAGGGCAGTACCTATGTTGGAGAATTTCGGATCTTACCTGAAAAATCGGCGCAAGGAAGCCGGCCTGACACAGGATCGGCTGGCCATGGCTTTGTCATGTTACTCCTCGGTGTTATCCGGGATTGATTCGGTCACAATCAGTCGTTGGGAAAGGGCAACCACTGAGCCGACAGGAGAACGGCAACGTCAGGTGATTGCTTATTTTCATGATGATGTAGAGAAAATTTTTCCATTCCGTTCCAGTCGGTCACAGATCCTGACACCAGATCAGTCTATGGAATATTTAACTCGTCATTACCTTAATTCTCCCAAACTGGGACACAAGATAGGTACCTTTCCTGAATTGGAGGGCTGCCAGTACCGGTTGCAAAAATTAACCGCTGATCCGGAGCACCATCGCTTTCTGGATATGATCATCGAATATGATGATGCGATCTATGAAAGTGCGGTACCAACAGACAGAGATCGTATGGCAGGATGGATCAACCGTTGCAACCGATTAAGTCTTGTGTGCTGCAAGTATTCACACTATTTTGGCCACGTGATTGCACTTCCTTTGAAAGAAGAGATTTTCTGGCAGTTAATACAGGGGAAACGGGAAGAGGCCTCCATATCTCAAGATGACATTGTTGCAACCCATGAGCCGCACTGTCTTTATATCTACTCTTTGTACGGTGCAAGCCGTCTGGCAGCTGGCCGGTTGATTATGGAAATCATCTGCTATCTGGGGCGTCATTACGATCATGTGAATTATATCGGTGGACTGTGCGCGACCAGTGATGGTACCCGTCTGGCTCGGTCGTTCCATCTGGAGCCTTATGAAGTGGGCCCTTCCACTCCCCGTGGTGCGGTGCGTTATCAAGGGCGGGAAGTGAAATTTGTGACTTACGCCGCGCAGCTGGCCCATATTCTGGAAGATCCAGGTCTGCGTAAATTACTTCCATCCTGATGGTTAATGAAAAGAACCGGTAACAGCTTTTTGTTACCGGTTTTCTGTATGTCACTCGTTCTCTGCTTTGACCGCTGCATTCTGTCGAATACGGCTAAGTATACCCCTTAAAATATTCATCTCTTCCTGCTCTGGCCGGGCTCGGTTAAAGAGTCGGCGCAGCCTGGTCATAATCTTGCCCGGATGCTGTCGGATAATAAAATTGATATCGCCCAGTGCCAGTTCCAACTGTTTATAAAACAGCTCCATCTGTTGGGTGTCTGGATAGGGAACCTGTTCCTCGTTTGTGACTTCACGACCTGATTGCTCAATGCCCGCCTGACGAATTTCATAACAAAGAATCTGGATAGCGGAAGCCACATTCAGAACAGGGTAATCCGGATTGGCATCAATGGAGACATGGAAGTGACACTGTTGCAGCTCGTCATTGGTCATGCCTGATGTTTCCTGGCCAAATACCAAAGCCACTTCTCCGGTGCGGGCTTCATTCACCAGTTTTTCACCGCACTGGCGGCTGGTCAGCATCGGCCAGGGAAAGCTACGGCTGCGGGCAGAGGTACCTAGAACCAGATTGCAACCATCAATGGCTTCTTCCAGGGAGTTAACGACTTCAACCTTGTCCAACATATCAGCGGCACCGGCTGCCATTGTTTCTGCATCGTTATGGGGCCACTGGTTGGGCTTAACCAGAACCAGACGGGAAAGCCCCATGGTTTTCATAGCTCGCAGTGCAGAACCAATATTGCCGGGGTGCCAGGTTCGAAGCATGACGATACGGATGGAATCAAGCATGGGAGAATCACAGGATCAATGAAATGCCGGGATTATATCGTGAAAGTGGCTGGCCTGTGATCAGGCAGGGAGCCCTATTGCCAGTATCTCGGGATACAACAGGTTGTGATTTAGGTTTTTGCGCCGGTAAGCTGGGTTGATTGGTGTTTGGTGCGTACAATACTTGGCTGTTTTTTCATGTTAACAACTAAGTGTGGTAGTGAATGCACAAGGATCGGGAACAGGTATTGCAGTCCTGGCTCCAGCTCCGTCAGGCAGCAGTTCGGTCTCTTATTGGGCGAACTGTCGCTTTTGGATTTGGTCAGTATGTTTTTGTTGTTTGTCAGGCCGCTCTGCTGGCTTGGATTATTGATCAGGCAGTGATGAGTAGTGCTGCCGTTTCAGAACTTATTACTCCCTTTATTTTATTAATTGTTAGTGCTTCAGGACGGGCTGTGTGTGCTCGCGGGCGGGAACTGGCAGGCCAGAAAGCTGGTGCCGAGCTCAGGCAGAAGTTACGTGGTGAAATTCTTGATAAGGTTTCAGCAACTGGGCCAGCCATTCTGGCAGATAAACAGGCCGGCAGCTGGCTGACTCTGCTGATGGAACAGGTGGATAAACTCCATGATTATTATGGCCGTTACCTCCCGCAGATGAAGCTTGTGCGCATGTTGCCGGTTATGACGGTTTTGCTGGTATTTCCGTTCAGCTGGGCGGTGGCGGTTATTCTTCTGCTGACTGCACCACTGATTGTTGTGTTTATGATTTTTGTGGGCAATCGGGCTGCGGCGGCCAGCCAGAGAAATGTTCAGGCATTGTCCCGGTTAAGTGGCCACTTTCTGGACCGGCTGCAGGGGCTTTCCACCCTGAAACTGTTTGATCAAAGTCAGAAGGAAAAGCAGGCTATCGCTTCTG
The DNA here is from genome assembly GCF_947331445.1 of Parendozoicomonas sp. Alg238-R29. GTDB lineage: Bacteria > Pseudomonadota > Gammaproteobacteria > Pseudomonadales > Endozoicomonadaceae > Sansalvadorimonas. Next base: position 23,119 of record NZ_CAMZOG010000022.1, read on the forward strand.
CTGCGGAATCGTTTCGGGAAAAGACTATGCAGGTGCTGAGGCTGGCATTTCTTTCCTCGACGGTACTGGAATTCTTTACTGCCATATCGATTGCCATGACTGCTGTATATCTCGGTATGAACTATCTCGGTTACATGGATTTTGGTATATGGGGAGAACAGCTAACCCTGTTTACTGGGCTGTTTCTGCTGTTGCTGGCGCCGGAGTATTACCTTCCCTTGCGGGAGTTGGGCACTCATTACCATGCCAAGGCAGATGCCATTGGTGCGGCTGACGATATTGAGGCATTCCTGAATCAGAAGTCATCTCTTGAGCATGCCGGTGTAACCGCCTGCCCTGAGCAGACGGCTGCCAGTATTGCCTTTCAGAATGTCTCAGTAGTCACGGCGAGCGGTCGCCGTATTCTCGATAATGTGTCTTTTGATGTGTCTACAGGTGAACGATTGGCCATTATTGGCGAATCCGGAGCGGGTAAAACCACGCTTCTCAATGTGCTTCTTGGGTTTATGCCCTATGAGGGCGCAGTACTTATTAACGGCATTTCACTGAAAGAACTGGCGATTGATAGTTGGCGCCAGCAGGTTTCGTGGCTGGGGCAGAACCCGCAGCTGTTCCATGGTTCTTTACGGGAAAATATTACACTGGCCGACCCTGATGCCAGTGAAGCCCGCATCGAACAAATCGTAAAGTCAGCCCATATCCATGAGTTTTTGGAGCGATTACCCGGCGGTTTAAATAGCCCGATTGGTGATGCTTCAGCCGGACTTTCCGTGGGACAGGCTCAGCGCGTTGCACTGGCACGGGCATTACTGAAATCTTTTCAGTTGCTGATTCTTGATGAGCCAACCGCAAGCCTTGATTCCCATAGCGCCGGAATTGTCAGTAACGCTGTGGATCAGGCGGCATCAGGACGAACCATCGTGACTGTCAGTCACCGACCTGAAAGTCTGACTCATGTGGATCGGATTCTCATGATGAAAAGCGGCAGGGTCGCTGCATTCGGTTCAAAAGCAGAATTGCTTGAAAGTAGCCCGGATTTTCAGGAATTGAATGAATACTGGCAACAGTTGTCCAGACTGGAAAAGGGCGAGCTGGACGTTGGTGAACTGGGCGTTGGTGAGCTGGGCATTGATGAACAGGAGATAGCCCATGTCTAACAGTTTGGTGAAGGCTTTTCGCGATATCTGGCCTTACCTGAAACTCACAGGGCGTTATGGTGGGCGGTTTGGTATTGGTTACCTGTTGTCTTTAGCGACGCTGGTAGCCAGTGTTGGGTTGCTGGCTTTGTCCGGTTGGTTCATCACCGCAACGGCTCTGGCCGGACTGACAGTTGCCACAGCTCAGGTATTTAACTTCTTTACTCCTGGAGCCGGAGTCCGCGGATTTTCTATTGCCCGTACTGCAGGTCGCTATGGTGAACGGCTGGTGACTCACGATGCCACATTCCGTTTGCTGGCCGGTTTGCGAGTCTGGTTCTTTGAAAAGGTCGAGCCGCTGGCTCCAGCAGGGTTGAGAAACTTTCGGCAGGCTGACCTGCTGAACCGGCTGGTGGCGGATATTGATACTCTCGATGGACTGTATCTTCGCTTGCTGAGCCCGTTATTGCTGGCTGTTACCGGGAGTGTGGCACTCGTTATCCTCAGTGCTGTATTTGCCAGTGGTACCAGTGCTTTTCTAACCGTTGTACTGGCAGGTATTGTTTTGATTCTTCCGGGGCTGTTTTACCGACTTGGCAGGGAATCTGGCGATAGTTTGGTAAACACGCGCAGTGTTTTAAGAACCCGGCTTCTGGATTTTGTTTCCGGACAGACTGAGCTGCATTTATCTGGAGCAACAGCGCGATACCGGGAAAGTATTGAGCAAGCGGAGGCCCAGACTTTTGCGGATGAAAACAGTATTGCCCGCGTAACAGGTTTATCCCTGTTTCTCATCACATGGCTAACGGGCGTAACGGTTGCCGGAGTTTTATGGCTCGGTATCCATGATATGCAGGCGGCTTCATTGGAAGGCCCGTTCGTTGTTATGTTGGTGCTGGCAACCATGGCCGCTTTTGAAGCGATTATGCCACTGCCCGGAGCTTTTCAGATGCTGGGGCAAACTCGCCGCTCTGCCGTGCGGCTGTCGGAAGTGGCCGAACAGAAACCTGTTGTTGTTTTTCCTGGTAAATCGTTGAACGAAGAAGACGATTTGTTCTCAGCTGGTCGGTTGGATATACACGGTGTCAGCTTCAGTTATCCAACCAATAATTCTGTACTCCGTCACTTTAATCTGACGCTTGAACCGGGCGAGCGAGTTGCACTTGTTGGCCCAACCGGCTGTGGTAAATCTACTCTTTTACAGCTGTTAACTCGGGACTGGCCTTGTGAAGGTTCCATTTCCCTTAATGGACAATTACTGGAAAGCTTTTCAGAACGTGATCTGCGCCGCCAGATGGCAGTGATGCCCCAGCGGATTCATATGTTCAGCGCAACTCTGCGGGATAACCTGTTAATGGCCTGCACATCTGCAATCGATAAGCTCAGTGATGAATCACTGCTGGAAGTGCTGGAACAGGTTGGTTTGAATCATCTGGCTCCGGAACATGAACTGCTGGATATCTGGTTTGGTGCGGCCGGGCAGTCGCTTTCTGGAGGAGAGCTGCGTCGTATAGGTTTAGCCAGAGTCTTACTTAGATTGCGTGATCCAGACTGCCGACTGGTTCTTCTTGATGAACCTACGGAAGGTCTGGACCCGGAAACTGAGGGGCGGATGATTGCGGTGCTAAATGAAGAGCTATTGGGTAAAACATTATTGATGGTGACCCATCGCCCAGCAGCTCTGGAGTTAGTTGAACGAGTAGTTAAACTTGATTGAGCGTTTTACCTGTAGAAGTTTTACCATCGGTTGAGGTGATTGGATCTATTCAATCGTCTCAACAGCTTCAATGCCTTTTGGCTTACCACCATTGTTGTAACCGTTATTGTTGTAACCGCTATTGTTGTAACCGCTATTGTTGTAACCACTATTGTTGTAACCAATATTGCGTTCAAATTCTTTCAGTCGTTTGACGACAGACATCAGACTGGTAATAGTGACCCAGTTTTTGATCAGGTAAGAAAAGCTTTCAGACACATTGGAGAATGCATGAGATACCTGGTTTAAAACCCCCAGAGTGACCAGACCGGCCAGAATCCCCGGTGCAATAAGAATGAAATCAGCAATGATAAGAGCCTGATAGAAGAAGTACTCCCAGAGACGGAAGTAGCTGGTATGCATAAACAGGCGGAAATAATTAGTTCTTAAACCCGTAAACAGCTCCATAAATGAGGGTAGGTCAGCAAACTGTTTGTCATCTTCTGCATATGTCATCCGCTTTCGGAAAGAAGCCTCTACTCGCTGATTGTTGTAATGCAGCCCCGGCAGTTTGATTCCCACAATATAAGAAATACCGGTTCCGGCAACTGCGATACCAATCGCCATCCACACCAGTGATCCAGGAACATTGGCAATAAAATCCATACCAATAAGAGATGAGTAAATCATCTCCTGAGTGTCTGATGGAAGTTCTGCCAGCTTTTCCCTGATATCCGGCATATTTGTGGTAATGGTTTCGACCAGTTGAGTGCTGAGAGTCCAGAGAATAGGGATAAAGGCCAGCAGTGTGAGAATGGCTCTGACAAAGCCTAACCCCAGGTCTTCAAGAATCAGGGCAAAATCCCGGGTGTCTTCCTGAAGCCTTTGGGATGCCCCTTCGATTTCGTGTTCTGTATGTTGCCAGTAAGGGCGGTAGGAGAATGATATTGCCTGACGCCAGCGGAAGGTGAAGTGCTGAGCCAGAAAATTAGAGCCTACACGCAGAAACATCAGTGGCATAACCAGATAAACAAACTGCACCAGCAAGCCCAGAAATTCATATACGGAGGCGCTGGTTTTGTTAACGTCAGAAAGGCCGGCCGCGCCACCAAGTAAGTCCCAGATGACCCGATACCAGTCATTGAGCTGGGCCAACAGGTAGACTTCGGCTACGACCAGAGCGATCAACAGAGTCATGCCGCCCCAGGCCCACATTCTCCACTCTTTAGATAAGAAAAAACTACGTAGCATGGCGTTCCCTCTGTCATCTATCTGTGCATCGGCTAATGCTTTTATATGTGTGCAGATCGTTCCTGCAACTGACTCCAAACCACTCAGGTCTGCGTACTATGGGTAAATGGATGGAGGTTATTCAGATATGGGACTTCTAAAGAGTTTCCTGGTTCCGCTGGTATTGTCAGTGCCGCTAACAGTGCAGGCAGCGACAATATCATTGGATTCTGGAGAGCGGCAGAACCGACTTCTGGAGCTTTTTACATCAGAAGGCTGTTCCAGTTGTCCACCAGCAGACGCATTTCTGTCGGAATTAAAGGAAGACAAAAAATTGTGGAATCCCTGGGTGCCAGTGGCTTTTCATGTTGGTTATTGGGACTATCTCGGCTGGAAGGATGTGTTTGCCCAGCCAAAACATCAGGAGCGTCAGTACGCGTATAGAAAGGCTGAACGTTCCAGAGGGGTTTATACGCCGGGATTTTTTATTAACGGTCAGGAGTGGCGTGGCTTCTTTAACTTATTTCGTAGCCTTCCCGATTACACACCCGCACCAGCAGGTCGTTTGCGGGCAGAGATTGAAGGAGGCCAGTTAAAAGCCACTTTCTCGCCTTTGCCGAGTGAAGCAGGAAACCCGGGAGGCTTTATTCTGCATTGGGCTTTAACGGGATCGGGTCGTGTTACCAAAGTTCAAAGTGGTGAGAATGCTCGCAGAACTCTTCCCCATGACTTTGTCGCTTTGGCGTCGGGAACCCTGAACAGTGCGAACCTGTCCTGGTCTGCTGATCTTTCTGTAGAGTCTTATGAGGGACCACTGGCCTTAAGTCTTTGGGTGACTCCAAGGCGTGACCCGTTCGAGGTTATTCAGGCGACGGGGGGGTGGTTGAGCACTCCCTGAGTACTGTTTGCAACATATTGACACCCTGATCAATCTGGTCGTGATAATTCCTGCAGTAGTGTTGATGGCTTTGCTGAGGGAAGAGGTAACAAAATCTGCGCCTTGCTCTGGTAAAATCTGGAAGTGCTCTTCAATCCCCCGACCTGAATGGCCGATGACTTCCCTCTTGAATTGCCCAGGCAACCAGAACAGTGCCAACCGTTGTAAGAACAGCTGCAAAAGGGATAGCCGTTTTCTTTGGGCGGATATCCATAGCAAAAAAGATAAAGGCTATAAAGGTCAGCCAGAGCCAGCCTGTCATATCCAGTGCTCGAAGTTTTGAGGAGGCTAGAAGTTTTGAGGAGGCTGGAAAAGTTAGCTGAAACTGAAGGTATTACAGGGAAGGTGTTGTATGTTTTTGTAACCTGCCAGCTATAGGCTGGCAGGTATTTGGGAGGGATCAGCTGGTTTCAGCGACATTCAAATGATGAACATCAATCTTCTCTTCACTGGTGGCCGCTTCTGGATTGTTGAATGTGTCGAGATCAAGCTCTCCTTCAGACTTCGCAACAATACAGGTCACAGCGCAATCACCAGTAATATTAACGGCCGTACGTACCATATCCAGAAGTCGGTCTACGCCCATAATTAAGGCGATACCTTCCAGAGGCAGGCCGACTTGTTGCAGAACCATCGCCAGCATTACCAAACCAACGCCTGGCACACCGGCAGTACCCACAGACGCCAGGGTAGCAGTAAGAATAACTGTCAGGTAATCGCCCATGCCCAGTTCAATACCAAACGCCTGAGAGATGAATACAGTCGCGACACCTTGCATCATGGCCGTGCCATCCATATTGATCGTGGCACCCAAAGGAATGGTGAAGGATGAAACCTTGTTAGATACCCCCAAGCGACGGCTGACAGTCTCCATGGAAATTGGGATGGTGGCATTACTGGAAGCCGTGCTGAATGCGAACATTATGGCATCTTCCATCTTGCGCAGGAAAACACGGGGGCTCAATCCTGCCAGAATTTTCAGCATGGAGCAGTAAGTCACCAGCAGGTGAGTAATCAGAACAGCAACGAGCAGAACGAAGTATTTTGCCAGATTGGCGATGGCACCAAATTCGATTTCTGTGAACAGGCGCGCCATCAGGGCAAACACTCCATAAGGGGCAATGTTCATCAGCAATGCCACCAGTTTCATCATCACTTCGTTCAGTGACATAAACAGATCGGCGGTTTTTTTACCTTTATCCCCGGAGGCGGCGATGGATATGCCGAACAGCAGAGCAAACATAATAATCTGCAGGGTATTGCCACTGGCCATGGCATTAACAGGATTGCTGGGGAACATGCCAATAATCACATTGACCAGTGAGGGCGCTTCTTTGGCAGCAAATGTGGAGGTGCCTTCGAGGTTGGCTCCAGCGCCTGGTTCAATCAGGAGAGCTCCGAGAATGGCAATGCTGATAGCAATACAGGTGGTCATCAGATAGATGCCAACAGTTTTGAAACCGAGGCGGCCAAGAGAGGTGGCATCGCGCAGAGAACAGGTACCGCATACCAGAGAGGTGAAAATGAGAGGGACAACCAGCATCTTCAAACAGGTGATAAAGATTTTGCCGATGACCAGAAACAAACCATCGGTGAAGTAGGTGGTTACAAATGGGTCAAAAGGGAACAGGGTTCTGGACAGCAGGCCGGTGAACACACCAAACAGCATACCAACAAGAACCTTGGAGGTTAGGGACAACATCGTCCAGCGTTGAACTACAGTCATTCAGTCTTTCCTTTGTTGAATTTGTAAAAACCACATGTGTCAGGACTGAGCAATATGCCGCGATAGTCAGCAGCGGGCACTGTCTGCGCAGTGTCGCCAGAAGGCTTGCAGTCCTGGTGTGGTGTCTCTTGTCTTGTGTCCGGAGGGAAAGTTAATTTAACGGGGTTTTACTTCCCAGTGAGCCAGCAAAAAAACAAGGCTGACAGAGACCTAAGTATCAGGTCCAAAATTTAATGAGCCGGACAGGACAGATGGAGTAAGGCTGACGGGTTGGCAAACTATCAGGGCTTTACCAGAACAGAACATGGCATTGGCTATGTGTTTTTGTAGTTTGTATGCCTATTTTTTGTGGTTTTCTTCTGTTTGTTGATGTGTTTTTGGGGAAAGTTTTTGTTCGTGTTGATCCCATTAACAATGGGATGAGTCTGAATAACAGACTCATCCCTAATAAACACTCTGTAAACGTTACTTATCTTCGTTATCAAAATCATGCTCGTGAAATTCATACCACATCACATTAATAATCCCGAATGAGCAGGCTAGCAGCACGCCCAGTATCCATGCGAAGTACCACATACCGCGCCTCCTCTCAGTAAAGTGAATGGCTGTTGTTTTCAATATGAGCGGAATCCACCCGCCCCCACATTTTGTAGAAGCACCAGGTTGTGTATCCCAGAATGACTGGCACCATCACACCGGCAATAAAGGTCATAATCCCCAGAGTTAATTCACTGGATGTGGCATCCCATACTGTGAGGCTGACATCGGGGTGACTGCTGGATGGCAGAATAAATGGGAACAGAGACAATCCGGCAGTTGCAATAATGCCGCCGACACTCATGGAGCTGGCAATAAAGGTCAGAGTCGGGAAGTTGCGAACCAGCAGCACAACACCAATGCTGCCCACAAAACCAAGAACCGGTGCCAGTATCGTTAGTGGGTACTGGGAGTAGTTATTCATCCATGCACCGACTTCACCAAAGGCAACAGTCTTATTCAAAGGGTTGGAAGGCCCGTTAAGATCTATTGCGCTGGTAATTTCATAGCCGGGGAGTTGTGCAACCCAGATACCTCCAATGGCGAACGTGACCAGTACAACAATGGCAAGAATGCGGGCTATGCCAGAAGCGCGCTTTTGAACAACACCAGACGTCCGCAGGTTCAACCAGCTGGCTCCCTGCATAAGCAGCATAGACAGGCTGACTACACCACATAACAATGCAAACGGATTAAGCAGGTCAGAGAAGCCGGAGGTGTAAGAAACCCGCAGGATAGAATCCAGGCTAAATCCATAACCCTGGAACAGATTACCAAAGGCCACACCGAAGATCAGGGCAGGAACGACACCACTGATCACCAAACCAAGGTCACACCACTTTTTCTGGTGCTCTTCTACTTTGGCCCGGTATTCAAAAGCAATAGGGCGCATCATCAATGAGAACAGAACCACCAGTAAAGCCCAATAAAAGCCATTAAAGGCGGTGGCATAAACTGTGGGCCAGGCGGCGAAAATGGCACCGGCACCGGTGATCAGCCAAACTTGGTTACCGTCCCAGTGGGGAGCTACGGCGTTAACCACTATTCGGCGTTCCGCGTCGTTTTTGCCAAGAATAGTCAGCAGGCCTGCGGCACCCAGATCGTAGCCATCCATAATGGCGAAGCCAATCAGCAGGATGCCGATCAACAGCCACCAGATAAGCTTTAACATTTCATAATCAAACATGGCAGCCTCCGTCAGTGAGTGCTCATGGCGGTTTCGCCAGAAGAGAGTTGTTCATGGTGATAGCGACCAGTATGCAGACTGCTCGGCCCCAGCTTGGCATATTTCACCATCAGGTACATTTCGATCACCGCAAATACACCGTAGAACACGGTGAAGCCAGCAATACTCATATAAAGGTCATTCACTGTGAGATTGGAGGCTGACATCCAGGTGGGCAGCATTCCCGCAACTGTCCAGGGCTGGCGACCATACTCGGCCACAAACCAGCCAGCTTCGGCGGCGATCCAAGGCAGTGGTAATGAGAACAAGACAATAGTCAGGAATGTGCGACTCGTGTACTCGGTGCGGCGTGCGGTTTTGTAGAATGCGGTTGCAAACACAAATAGCATAATAAAGCCGCAACCCACCATAATGCGGAAGGCGAAAAACATCGGCCAAACCTGAGGAATGGTATCTTCAGCAGCCATGCGAATCTGTTCTGGTGTTGCGTCTACCACATCGTCGGTATAACGCTTAAGCAGCAGTCCGTAACCGAGAGTATCCTGGATAGAAAGGAAGGCCTCACGTTTTTCGGGAGTATCATTACCAGACTTCAGGTCTTCTAGCAGGCGGTAGGCCTCCATACCATCGTAAATACGGCGCTCGTTACGATCGATCAGGTCTTTGATACCCATAACTTCTTTATCAAAAGAGCGGGTGGCAATAATGCCCATAGCCCAGGGAACACGGACGGCAAAGTCGGTTTCCATATTTTCCTGATCAGGCAAACCAATCACTGTAAATGGTGCAGGGGCAGGGTGGGTGTTCCATTCTGCTTCGATAGCTGCCAGTTTCACCTGCTGAACATCACCCAGCTCATAGCCAGATTCATCGCCTAGCAGAATAACAGAAAGGATTGAAGCCATGCCGAAGCCTGCGGCTACAGCAAAGGAGCGTCGGGCAAAGCCGATATCACGGTTCTTCAACAGATAGTAAGCACTGATAGACAGCACAAACATAGAGGCAGTTGTATAACCGGAGGCAGCGGTATGAACGAATTTTACCTGAGCAACGGGATTAAAAATCACCTCAGCAAAGCTCACCATCTCCATACGCATAGTTTCAAAGTTAAACTCAGCGCCGACCGGGTTCTGCATCCAGGCATTGGCAATCAAAATCCACAGAGCCGAGAAGTTGGAACCAATAGCAACCAACCAGGTGCAACCCAGATGTTGAACACGGCTCATACGATCCCAGCCGAAGAAGAACATGCCAACAAAGGTGGATTCGAGGAAGAAGGCCACGAGGGCTTCAATGGCCAGCGGAGCACCGAAAATATCACCCACATAGTGGGAGTAGTAAGACCAGTTGGTGCCAAACTGGAACTCCATGGTCAGGCCCGTTGCAACACCCAGAGCGAAGTTGATACCAAACAACTTACCCCAGAAACGGGTCATATCTTTGTAAACCTGCTTGCCGGTCATAACGTAGACCGACTCCATAATGGCGAGCATAAAGCTCATGCCAAGAGTGAGGGGAACAAAGAGGAAATGGTAAAGCGCTGTCAGGGCAAATTGCAGCCGCGACAGATCGACAACGTAGTCTGAGATCATAGGGACACCATGCAGCAGGAAAGGGTGTTCAGTAAGGCCAAAACCGAACGGCAGACGAAACGCTGCTGTGGTTGGTTCAGGGTATTCCTGTAGCCTTGTCGGTAACCTTGCGTAGTATAGGTGGTGGTTGTTTTATGGCCGGTTGATGCAGGTCAATGTTTTCTCGGCGGCTTATGATCTTTTCCTATCGACATGTTTAGTTTTTTCTATGAGTTGTGAACTTCTGGTAGTAACCGTTCGTATAGCTTGTGTTGATGTTAGGGGATGTGTGGAACTAGTGCTGTGTGGTTGTCTCAAAGAAGGGTGTGTCTTTACCTTTCGGAGATTATAGAGATGAAAAAAACGGTACTGACTTTGTTTGGAGTCATTCTTTTTATGGGGGCGGCCAGCGTATTCGGTGAATCATTGAGGCTGAGAGCTTTGAATAAAGACCCCTTTAAGATTGACTGTAACTACGATGTTTATTTTTCTAACGATAATAACAGTTCGCTAATTAAGGCTACGGCAAACTATGTGGCTCCGGGGTATATGGTGTTTAATTACTACAATACCTTGAGAGTGAAGCACGAAGCTTATCAAGATTATAACGGTACAGTCCTGCCCAAACCGGGTAACCGTTTACCTTATAAGACATACCTGATCAGTTATCTGAAGAAAAGTATCGCCTACCCATATTCCGTAACAAAAACTGTGGATAAGAAAGAAACCGGGCTGGCTGTTTGGGATGGATATTCTCTCGACGGAGCTTATGGCGAGGACAATAATTATCTGAAGCCTGGCTCTGTTTATCTGGCACCTGCTGCGCTTGACACTATGAACGATATTGCCGTTAGCCATATTGTTCAACGCTGTGAAGAGATTAATACTCAAGAGTGAGGCAGCTGTTCCGTCAGTAAATCAACCAATACGCGAACCTTGGGGGAAAGGTGTCTGTTCGGTGGATAAACCGCCCAGATGCCTTCGTCCGGCTCCTGAAACTGTTCAAGTAATGTCACCAGTTGATTGTCTTCAATAGCCTGCGCTGTAGATAAACCAAGTTTACGGGACGCCTCGGTAAAACTGCCCAGCTCTGCTATAGCTACAAACTCTGAAATACCCGCCCATTGCAGCATAATTATTACATATAGGTAAAAATGAATTACTTTAGCTGAGGATTATCTCTTAATTAGAAGTGAATACAATGTACGGTATACATCGCAGCCAACGAGTGCTCCATATACACATGTTATTTATTCGGGAGGCAGATTATGTCTGAGCAACAATTTATCAAATCCAAAGCCGCTATTGCCTGGAAAGCAGGTGAGCCACTCTCTATAGAAGAAGTGGATGTTATGTTGCCAAAAGCTGGCGAAGTACTGGTGCGTATTGTAGCAACAGGGGTTTGCCATACCGATGCTTTCACCCTTTCAGGCGATGACCCGGAAGGTGTGTTCCCAGCCATTCTTGGCCATGAAGGTGGTGGTATTGTTGAACAGGTTGGCGAAGGCGTGACCAGTGTTCAGGTGGGTGATCATGTTATTCCGCTTTATACCGCAGAGTGTGGCGAGTGTAAGTTCTGTACATCCGGGAAAACCAACCTGTGCAGTTCCGTGCGTGAAACCCAGGGCAAAGGTTTGATGCCCGATGGTACCACCCGTTTTTATAAAGATGGCCAGCCTGTTTATCACTACATGGGTTGCTCAACTTTCTCTGAGTACACTGTTTTGCCAGAAGTATCTCTGGCCAAAGTGAGCCCTAAAGCGCCTTTGGAAGAGGTGTGTTTGCTGGGTTGTGGTGTGACTACCGGTATGGGCGCAGTACTGAAAACCGCTAAGGTTCAGAAAGGTGACACTGTTGCTATCTTTGGTCTGGGCGGTATTGGTTTGTCTGCCATTATCGGAGCGACTATGGCAGGTGCCGGTCGGATTATTGGTATTGATCTGAATGAATCCAAGTTTGAGTTGGCAACTAAATTAGGTGCGACTGACTGCATTAATCCCAAGAGTTTCGATAAGCCAATTCAGGAAGTCATCGTTGACATGACCGATGGTGGGGTGGACTTCTCCTTCGAGTGTATTGGTAACGTGGACGTGATGCGCAGCGCGCTGGAATGCTGCCACAAGGGTTGGGGTGAGTCTGTGATTATTGGTGTGGCTGGCGCAGGGCAGGAAATTTCTACCCGTCCGTTCCAGTTGGTTACCGGCCGTGTATGGCGTGGTAGCGCGTTCGGTGGCGTGAAGGGGCGCTCTGAGCTGCCGGGTATTGTTGAGCAGTATCTGGCCGGTGAGTTCAAACTGAATGATTTTATTACCCACACCATGGGGCTGGAAGATATTAATGAAGCTTTTGAGTTAATGCATAAAGGCGAAAGTATTCGCAGCGTTATTCATTACAACAAGTAATTTGCCTTGAGGCTCCTGTCGCTCCTTTAGCTAGGCTGTCAGGGGCTTTGACTTTATCGGGTGCTCGAATGTCTCTTGAAAATATAAGTGCTAATAAAAGCTTTGGTGGCTGGCACAAACAATATCGCCACCGTTCCCAGATCTTGAACTGTGAAATGCGGTTTGCTATTTACCTGCCACCGGCCGCTGAATCTGCAAAGGTTCCAGTTTTTTACTGGTTGTCGGGGTTAACGTGCACAGATGAAAACTTTATGCAAAAGGCTGGAGCCTTTCGTACTGCAGCCGAGCTTGGTATTGCCATTGTCGCTCCTGATACCAGCCCCAGAGGAGAAGGGGTGAGTGACGACCCGGAAGGTACCTATGATTTTGGTTTAGGGGCAGGCTTTTATCTGAACGCGACACAGGCACCGTGGAATCGCCACTATCACATGTACGACTATGTTACGAAAGAGTTGCCTGCGCTGATTGAGGAGCACTTTCCTGTTTCTGATATTCGCAGTGTCAGTGGGCACTCCATGGGCGGACACGGGGCCTTGACCATCGCCCTTAAAAATCCGGAGATGTACCAAGCTGTTTCTGCGTTCAGCCCTATCTGTCATCCTGTAAACTGCCCATGGGGGCAGAAGGCTCTGACCGGTTATTTGGGAGATAGTCGCGAAGCATGGGAACAGTATGACGCCAGTCTGCTCATGCAAAAGGCGGCGACAAAAGTTCCTGCTTTAGTGGATCAAGGAACAAATGATAATTTCCTGAAAGAGCAGCTAAAGCCGGAAGCTCTCAAGCAAGCAGCCAAAGTGTCTGGATACCCTCTGGAACTGCGCATGCAGGAAGGTTACGACCACAGTTATTATTTTATCGCCAGTTTTATTGATGAGCACCTAAGGTTTCATCACCAATACTTGGTTAACTGAACAGACTCAAGGTTCTGCGGGCATTGTAAGTAGTGGTTTCCCATTGACGAGGAATCTCCGGCACAGTAATTGTTGGGCTGGTTTGGGTGTTACCTGGTGTTTGTGGCGTTTCATGCTGGGCGATAAACTCCAGTCTTGAACGATCTGCATGGTAATTTTCTGCCAGAAAACTGATAGTGGCCTCCCCAAGCGGAACTCTATAGTAACGTATCAAGTTTTGGGCCAGCTTCTCTGCCATATCCCCAAGATTGACATGAACAGCGCTGGCCATGGCCTGCCCTAACGCAGCCTTGGTCATGGGGCTCATGCCCGGTTCCAAAGGCGCCATGGTCGACAGTGGTGTGTTATCTATCGCTCTTTGCACCTCAGGAGAGTGGAGGTGAATATGAGGGGTTAAAATTAATACCGTTTCAATCGCCAGTTCCCGTGCCCGGCTGATAGTCAGTATCCTCTCATGATTGTTGGCATCTTGATTATAACCGCTGTAATGACGCAGGCGGGTTTCTTCCAGCCAGCTTCCGAGATCCCGGGCAACAGCCATTTTTTCTTCATCATCCAGCATGATGACTTGTTCGGAGATGCGTAACCCCCGTTTCAGGGCAGAGTCTGTGTCGCTTTGCCATTTGCGACTTCTGTGTTGCCACACTTTCAGGGCTCGATTGAATCGGCGGCTGGCTCGCCCCTGCTGTTGGTTAGCAGATTGAACTTCTTTGTAGAGTTCCTGAGTTTTATCCAGTTGAGCCAAGCGCATCTGTAAAGCACCCAGGTTTTGCCCGGTTTGGTTAATATGGCGACGTGCGTCGTTCACTTCCTGAGCTAGCTTGCTGATACCGTCAATGGACGCCTCCAGCAGAACCCGAACACTCAACCCTTGTGCAGCAGCAATATCCTGGTTGGGGAAAACATAATCGATGTACGCTGTCAGGGCGCGTAAGCGGCTGTATACCTTTGCCCGGGCAACCCGGTAGTCATTCCTGCACTGCTCAAGGCGATCCAAAGCTTTGCTCAGGTTCCAGTCACCACCGGTGTATTCCACTTTCAGGTAAGTAATTTTTCGTCCGCACATCAGCTCAAAGCAGAGCGCCATCATGTGCTCAACATCGGGCAGGGTGATAAGTTCCTCATTCTCCTGCTCTATCGCTGCCAGAATACGTTCAAGGAAGAGTCGTTCCCGTGGCTGCCCCTGACGAATATCGGGAGCCTGACCGGCAAGGCGCGCTGCCATAGCCGTTGCAATGCGAGGGTGAGACTGTCGCAGTGTGGCAACATGTTCGGCCGAAGCATCAGCAATACCACTGACAATATCCAGCATCCGGTTATAAAGACCGGCCCGGCGAAACTGTTCGATACGTTCAGCACTGCGAGCAAGGTTGCTGTCGTTTGTTAAATCTTCAATAGCGCCGGCTACCCATTCCGGGCCGAGATCAAATTTACGTAGCAGGATACCTGCGGACTCTATGCGACGGGTATCCTGGCCCAGATTGGCAAGGCGCAGGTCGCGCACCATATAGATAATTTCTGGCAGGCGGTCGATCACTTCCAGTAGTCGTCGGCTATCGTTGGATTGTTTGCGCCCCTGGGTAATGCCATAGAAAAATTTTGTTGCCAGACCAAGCAGGCCGGCAATGATTGAATAGGCGACAAAGTAAAGAGAACGCTCGAGATCCATGGGGTGGCCGTAGCCGATCCATGTTGCGCTCCAGGCTGCCAGGAGTGTGACCGGGCCAGCCGTCCAGGCCAGCATGATCAAGGTCAGGCCGACGGGTTCTTGATGTGGGGCGCTGGCAACTTTTTCCAGGAATTTCTGACCACGGGTTTCCAGCTCCAGACTGCTGGTTCCCTTACTCAGACCTTTACTGGTTCCTTTTCTTAATGAGAATAGCCACATGACAGAACACTGGAATACAAGCACCGATAGTGGGTGGATTGTATGATAACGTGAGAGAAAAATGCCATGGCACAGGTGGTCATAGCACAGGAATATCTATTGTTATGAGCCGATCACAAGTTCAGTCACTGTGACAGTGCGATTACGACCTTCAGCTTTGGCCTTGTAGAGGGCTCTGTCAGATTTGGCCATTAAGTGGCGCAGTTCAAAACCACAAGTTTCACTGTCAGCAACACCAATACTGACGGTGACCGGGCGGCCTTCCAGTTCTGCGAAGTCGAGGCTGGATACACCTTTACGAATCCGTTCGGCAATATTGATCGCCGCATTCATATCCGCCTGCGGCAGAAGTACGATAAATTCTTCTCCACCAATACGAGCCAGCAGATCCCGTTCCCTTAGGTTATCCCGACACACTTCAGCAAACTGTTTAAGTACATGGTCGCCAAAAGCGTGGCCATGGTTATCGTTCAGTGGTTTAAACAGGTCAATATCAAGATAGAGCAATGCTAGCCCGTAGCTATTTTCCTGTAAGCGGCGAATGGTTGCTCTGGCTTCCCTGAAAAACGCTCGACGATTAAGAATGCCTGTCAGACTATCGGCATCAGCTTCGTGTTGCAGCTTTCGATAATTGTTGCTGGCCATAAACAGGGTGCAGGCATGATTAGAGATATCCATGCTCAACTGGAGGTGATCGGCTTCAAGGCTCTTGCCTTCAAGGGACTGCATAATGACCAGTGTCCAGCTGTTACTGTCCCAATACACCGGCACCACATTCAAATGACGGCTGTCTTCTGCTTCCGGTAAAGGGGGAAGAGTGCTGATTTGACCGTGGCGGGCAATACTTTCCAAGAGCTGAACACGATTCTCAAGAGTTCGCTCAAAATATATCTGTTCACTGAAGGTCAGCCCCACAACCTTCATCTGTTTGTCCCGGAAAAGAACCACAACAGAGGTTTCAATGGGGAGGAGGTTGTTGAGAACTTCCAGCAGTCTTGTACCAACGCTCTGCTCACTCATATTAGGAATGTTATGCAGATATTGCCGTACAGCATCATTGTACACTCGGCGCTGATTATGCTGGCGCTGCAGGTTATGCTCCATCAACTCATAACCTTCCTGATACATACGATAACGTTGGGTCGTAAAAGCAGGTAGGGCCAGGCTGTTGGCTATGGCCTGGATAACAATACCGACATTTATACTGAGCGCCAGCCAACTTTGGTGCTCAGTGTTGGAAGCAAGGGGGCTGTTGCCGTAAATCTCTGAACCCAAAAGGCCAAATACCAGAGCTAGCCAGCCGGTGAGAAAAAAAGCGGCGCTGCTATGGCCACGGCTTAACATGTTCAGGCTGCAAATGGCCCCAGCGGTTGAGAACAGTATGACCATTGGAGCTGACCATTGTTCTAATAATGGGGTGAATAATGAAACATTGGCGGCGGAAATAATCGCCAGTATGACTGTCAACCATCGGCCGGTATTGAATGTCAGCCAAATGTTATGACTGGTATGGCGAACGGGAAGAAGGGCAAGTTGAAACTGGATGGCGGCGGTTAAGGCGCAGAATAAAAACAGATGGTTGGGCAGCGGCCAGTTGAAAATAGACAACGACATACTGGTGTTATAGCCGTAATCCCAAGAGTAGAGATAGAGAGCCATTAACAGGCCATACATGCAGTACTCAAGATAGCTTCTCTTGAGAGCTCGCACCAGAATGCAGAAATTGTAAAACACCAGAGACAGGATCATGCCTGTCGTCATGATCTGCAGGTTCTCTATGCTCATTGACCAACCGGTCAGCACCGGCTGTGCAGCAGCCAGTTCTTCTGCTCCTATCGTCTCAATCATCCCTGACGATACCCCCGTCAATTATTGTTTTTCACTTTCAACGGTGTTCCCTTACCCGTGCCTATGATACAGAAAAGGCAACTATCGAGCCAATCTGTGATCTTTATCAATAAATTTATGGTTATTAGTGAGTTAGCTCTGAGTTGTGAGATTGAGCACAGACTCTCGCTTAAATATATGGTGACGTGCCGTGTCACATTATTCGATGAGAAAGTGACACAAAAGTGTCGTTTTTGTTGGAAGTTGTCAGTTGTGGATATGACCAGTTGTAGGTTTGATCAGTTGTAGGTTTGATCAGTTAAAGGGTGAGGAGCTTTTAAGCAGATAGTTGTGGCTGACATCTACAATAGCTTTGCCATGGAGGTAACTTCTACCCAGCAGGATAGGGTGCTCAAAGTTCCTGCGATCCGTTAGGGTGAACAGAGTTTTGTTAGTATCTTCTCCCAGTGAAATTCCCATGCAAACTACCGGACGACACTGGCTCTTCTGAGCATGACGTTTGATCTTTACGTGATTTTTGATAGGCAGTGACAGTTTTTTTTTAACTCCGGATTGACGATCAATAATCTGAAAATTTACCCATTTCTCTCCATCTTTCTTAAATTCCCTGATTTCTCTGGCATCAAGGGATGATAACTCCGCACCGGTATCAATCCGGGCGTCCATCAGCAGGCCACCCTCTGAAAGAGTCAAGGTTTCAACAGCGCCTAATAGAGTTTGTTTGGTTTTTGTAAAGTTAGCTGTCTTTAGCAAGTGAGCGGGTAGCTGAAGTTCATCGGCCTGTAATGGCGTGTGTAAAAGCAGAAGAAGGCTTATAACAGTGAATTGTTTTGTAACCAAAAACACGCGCCCTCTCCTGCTGCCTTAGGGATTGTTCAGCCTAGCAGTGATTTTTTGGTTTTGTAGTACGGTTGTTCTTAATTGCTCTTGCAGCCTGTTCATAATCCTTTCCCGGATACGCCTTTACACCAAAGTTACAGCATCGAAGAAGGGTGGAAACCCTGTTCCCTATACTTTTTGTGAGTATCCGGCAGAAAGGACATCCGCAGTGATTCAGATACCCGTAACTTATAGCACCGGGCAGGCCATCAATGAGGCACCTGTGATCTATCTGTTCGAAAATATTGTCTCTTCCCAAGAGATTGCGGCGATTATTGGAGCGGCTTCGTCAAGGATGGAGCGGGCACTGGTAAGTTCAGAGAAGGCAGGGGTGCTCAGTGAAGGGCGAACAGGTGATAATTGCTGGTTGCCCCATAATCACAGCCCTGAAACGTTTAACCTGGCTCAGCGGGTAAGTGAGCTGGTGGGTATTGAATTGTCTCAGGCTGAGTCGTTTCAGGTGATTCACTATGGTGAAAGTCAGAAATATGCGGCCCATTATGATGGCTGGGATGCCGACACTATACGTGGTCAGCGCTGCATGTCCCGTGGTGGACAGCGGTTGGTGACGTGTTTGATCTATCTGAATAATGTTGCCAAAGGCGGAGGCACAGTATTTCCAAAGCTGGGTCTGGAGATTCAGGCTGTTGTCGGGAGGATGGTGGTTTTCCATAACTGCCTTGAAGGTACCAATAAACGTCACCCAGGCAGTCTTCATGGAGGGTTACCTGTAGAGAAAGGCGAGAAATGGGCGGTTAACCTGTGGTTTCGGGAGAAGCCCTGCCATTGACACAACAGGGCGTACAAAGCCGAATCTGTTCAAGGCCGGTTTCCAGCTCTCTCCTAATTGGCGGAGTCATCCGTAGGAAAGGCTTTACGCTTACTGGTGGCCTTGCGAACGACACTGTTAAGCGATTCTATCGCGTTGGTCGTATAGATGGCCCTGCGAATATCCTGAGGGTAACTGCCCCAAGGCCTGCATAGCTTCTTCCTCGGTGGCGGATTGATGGATCGCCTTGTTGATATCCATGTTTGCCTACCTCAACCTGAATAGGTTTCAAGATAGGCAGAAACACGGTTTTATCTACAGTCTCCAGGGCGTACAAAGTCTCATAGCAATTGAGTTGGCGTTTAACTGGCCATCAAAGATGGCCCCTTTCCATTAACGCACTATTCTTACCGCCAACATATATCTTCCTGCCAACAACAATAAGGCTTTTGACGTTATTGTTGTCGAGACCTGAGTTGAGAGATTTCCATCTATTGTCTGCAAAGGTCAGCTTAACCACACCAAACTTATCAACAGTGATATACAAGCCATTTCCATCAGCGGTAATACTGTTAATTGCGTTGTTACCAATCACACTCTTCAGGTTGTAAGTGAGATCTGCCCAGCTGCTTGCACCATCTGGTCTTCGGTACACGCCGTTACCGGCGCCAAAAAGAGTATTGTTGAGGTAATCCATTGTCTGGACATCTGTCGTGTTATTGAGTCCGTTCTGATAAGGCTGGTAGTTTGTACCGTCGGAAATCAGTACACCCTTCTTGTTACTGACAGAAAACATATTCTTCACCCCTGCAAGCTGTTGGGTAAAGATTTCTCCTTCTGTCATATTGTAAACAATCTTATGATCCGGCGAAGGAGATGAATAGTGACTGATTTCAGAGACTCCTTCTGATGTTGAAGCATATATTTTATCTTTGAAGAAAGTGATAGTGTCACCCGGCCCGTTACTACGTGGCAGACTAATAACCTGCTCCAGTGTTTCTCCTTCATTCACACTCCGTACAACTAACCCGTCGCAGGTTATGGCGAAGATCTGAGTTCCATCTTCAACAATATCTTCAAGGGGACTAATATCTGAATGGCTTACATTCAGCTTCCATGTTCCATCCGGGTACCGAATAAAAGATTGGTTTGGATTACCGCATGTCTCCCAATATGCATCTTCATCATGAAGATCTTCAGCGCCAGAGACAGAGACAATGGCTTTACCACTCTTGAGGGTAATCATCTTATGGGTATAGACACTGTTAATATTTGTTATATTTTTGGGGGTCTTGATACGCTCGTTGAGATCAATACTCAATACATTCCCGGAGTTAACCAGCCCGAAAATCAGCTGATCATCAGATGTGTGCATTGTGGAAACTTTGACTTTTGGATCATAGAGAACGTTCCAATCCCTGCCATCAAGGTGCCCTTCCAGGATGGCGAAAGTAGAGAACCTGTCTTGTTGCTTCAGATATTTATTGTTTAACTTTGATTGTTCACTTTTATCGCTCAGCTGACCTAAATCAATATTCCCTGAGAGATAGAGTTTATCTGTCTGAGCGTTATAAACCATAAAACCATAGGCTGTTAGGTCGTCCAGTTCCTTCACATCGCCGGCTTGTGACCAGGTTTCTCCATCTGTACTTGATGCCAGAATGGTTTTAGGCTCGACAGTTATCAGAACAGCATAAAACTTTCCATTAACAACAGTGATCGGCTTAAAACTGTTCTTAGGTGCATTGTAGTGGGCATACTCCCAACTTTCACCATTGTCATGGCTATAATAATAGGGAGAGTAACTTGCTTCGGTGGCAATGGCTGCCATGACCAGATCGGTACCATTGGATATAATAAACTGAGCAGCAAAATCCTTAGATCCTTTGATATTGAGCTTTTTCCAGGAGGCACCATTATCCTGGGATTTGAACAGACCTTCATTTGTAGCAGCGAACAGATCGTGTCCGTGAGTAATGACAGAGCTCACTGCGTATCCAGACAGCTCTTTGACCGGATCCCAGGTCTTAAGCCCATCGTGGCTTGTATATAGCCCATAGTTCGTAGCAATAAAAAAAATCCCACTGTCTTGTATAAGGTCATTAATGCCATAGATACCAGAAGGACTGATAGGGGTTTGCTCTCCCGTAATGCTGTCAGCTTCAAAGAGCTCACCTGCAGCGGAACCAAAGTAAGTTTTACCGTTAAACTCTTTAATAAAAGTCACGGAACCTGCGTAAACTTCTGTGACAGGGCTCCACTCCTCCTCTGTGGTGGCTTCTGCCTGCTGGGTAAACGACAACATCAAAAAGAGTGTGGTGCAAAGCGTACAAGCCAGCTTTTGCAACCGAGTAAGGGAATCATTCATGAACGGAATCCTCGTGGTTAGGGAATTGATAAACTTTCTTTATATATCGCCTCCGTGTAGATACCGCGTCCCACAAAAGGTTTCAGAATAAGGAAGGATTGTTAACCAGGAAAACAGTGCAGTTAAGTTATGTCCCGAGCCATGTACTGTCTGTATATGGCATATAGTCACTCTATGTGCTGGCTGTTGATGGCATCCGTAGCCGGGCAAATGGGCGGTGAGCTGCTTCCGGCAGTGAAACATCAGAGGCTTTCACTGTTAAAGCAATGGCCAGGTGGGTTTCCCCACTCCGGGAGGGTCAAGCAGCACAACATTTTCTGCTCGATCTACGAAGCCTAACCCCGACAGCTCGCGGAAAACTTCATCCGTGAAAGCTCAGAAGTGGGTGGGGTTGCGGATTCTGGCTGGTATGGTCTGAGTTTGCAACAGAACCTTGTCCCGTACATAGCTTGAACGTTTACCCTGGAGTAGAAATATTTCATGCAAACGGAAACCAATTTTTCATTAACATTTGTTAGTGAAACGATACAGATCCGTTATGAACACCTTAAATTTGAGCATGTAATATTTCTTTTTTTGAGCATGTAATATCTCTTTTTTGGCACATTTTAACGAGCAGACTTAATTCTTTATTACATCTGCAGGGAGGCATTATGGAAACGAGATTACGTTCTTTTCAGGCAAGCCCAACATCAACTCTTAAACCGAGCAGAAAACGACCTTGTAATACAGAAAGTAACGAGGCCACCAAACGTCCCCGTATTGTAGTTTCATGCCAGAGATATCCCGGCCCCATGCGTCATCAAGGATGGGGGGATTTCGCTTTTGGTAAAAAGATCTGTGATGGGCTGAATAAAAGTTTTCCATCTGCATCTTTGCAGCTGGTTGCGCACGGGGAGTGGAGTTCAATTGATAACAGGCGAGTCGAAAAAATTATCGAAGGGGATGGTTTGCCTGTCACACTGGTTAACTACAACAAGACGCAAACACGAAAACAGAAACAGTCCATAGAGAAAACTTACCGGGAAGCTGACATTATAATTAGCGGCCCGGCGGTTGTTGTAGACGAGGTTTTACCTTATCTTGCTGATAAAACAATTGTTATTAGAGAATATAAAACCTGTGCTGACCAGATTCCCAAATATGCTTCCCCCCCCATATCCTTCAGTCAGACTGGATTGCACCACAATGGCGTTTTCATGTGCTCACCCAGGATAGAAGATAGGAAACTACAGAATCCAATACTGAAAAAATACTTGGGAGAAACAATTCCAAGGTGTGAATTCGACTTCCCCTCAAAAGCCTTATATTACAGCTACAACAAGATGTGTGCTCCAGCCTTCGTTTTTGCAGCAGCTTCTGTAGAGCAGGATAGAGCAAAGGATGTCTACGTAGTAACTACCATCCCTCAAGGCGAGGTTGAATTTTTATTCAGATATAAGAACAAACTCAAACGTTTTGGTATTACAGAAATCATCCTCGTCAAAGATGGAAAAGAGCAGAAAACACCTTCCTCCAAAAAGCCCAATCAACCTGGAAAACGGCTTTTTGTCATAGATATACCAGTGGTTACAAACCACGACTTAGAACTTCTTATTGATGGAGCAGGCCCTCTTATTGGAATAACAGGTGATATCAGTTTCTCCTCAGTTTTAGCTGCTGGAAAATTCCCTACCCCTTATTACTTTGATGGCTACTACAGGCAACTGATTTCATGTATCCCTGAGCAGCTGCAGGACCAGAAGCATCCCTTGAGAGAATACTTGTCCTGGACGTGCCATGTTCTTAATACAATCTCGCCGGATGAGTTACTTGAGGATCGCCCTTTATGCTTAACCTGCCCAAAAGAAATGGAACGTACAAATAATGAAATAGTGAAATTAATCTCTCAATTACGCCAGGAACGCTGCCTTGAGAATTTTATTGAACAAGAAGTCAGAAGAACCGAGCTTATTACAAAAAAATGACTTAAAAAGACATTCAGAACGACTTAAATTGAGACGATGCTTCTTAAAAATCTGATCTGAAGCAGTAAAAATGGACACCGGCTTAAGCAACTTCTGCCTGCTGGGTAAACGACAACATCAAAAAGAGTGTGGTGCAAAGCGTACAAGCCAGCTTTTGCAACCGAGTAAGGGAATCATTCATGAACGGAATCCTCGTGGTTAGGGAATTGATAAACTTTCTTTATATATCGCCTCCGTGTAGATACCGCATTCCACAAAAGGTTTCAGAATAAGGGAGGATTGTTAACCAGGAAAACAGTGTAGTTAAGTTCTGTACCGGGCTATATGCTGCCCGTATATAGCATATAGTCACTCTATGTGTTGGCTGTTGATGGCATCCGTAGCCGGGCAAAGGGGCAGTGAGCTGCTTCCGGCAGTGAAACATCAGACACACCAGACAAAATGCCTGACAAAAGAGCTTGAAGAACAAACAAACAACTGCCCGCCGCTGTCTTATTCCCTACATCCAGAGCCAATTCTAGCCACAAGCTAGTGAGAAAAGTGTCAATACGGAGGATTACGATGTGAAAAGTGTTGATGTGAAGTGTTTCGATATGAAGTGTTTCGATATGAAGTGCTTCGATATGAAGTGCTTAGGATAGCGCCGTGGCCTACTCGACAGCTTTCCTCTCAAAAACACGGAGTGGTGCGAGTTACTCTCTGCGACCACCAGATCAGGACGAGCATCTTGCCCACTCAAGGTACGCTGACTTTTGCCTGCATCAGGTACGCCCCTATCAGTGCTCTTCCAGCTGCAATCTCTATTTGCGTAAAAACAGTCAATCCGATATACATGCTCACTCGATTACGACACTGCTCTCAACTTATAACCTGAAAAGCCAGGGCGTACGGCAGCGACTGGCAGAAATCGCGCCCTGGGACGTGAAAGGCGAACGCAACAATATTCAGATCAGGGGAATTGGTCTTGGTGGCTTCGCTGCGGTTGTTGCTTGTCGAGAATCCACTGAAGCGGAAGAAGAGCATGCCATTGCCGTTAAGATTGCTCATGTCCCCACAAAGAGCGATGCCACATTGGCTCAGGCTAACAATCAAATCAGCACTGAAATTGCGGGGTTAACCCAATTCAATCATGACAACATTATTTCACTGCTCGGGTTTATGGAGGATACGAGTCAGATCCCTTCCCACCTGTTAATTATGCCTCTTTGCACCTCCTCCCTTAAGGAATGCCAGAAACTGACCGGCGAACAACAAGAACGCTACTGCCTGGGATTGACCGCAGGACTCAGCTATCTCCATAAGCAGAGCTACTGTCATCGCGACATTAAATTAGCCAACTGTCTGATATCTACAACCGGTGTACTGAAAATTTCAGATATGGGAATGCTCATAGCTTTTGACAAAACAACAGGGGTATACAAACACACACAACAGAGTGGGACTCGTAACTACCTCCCCCCCGAAGCCCAGAAGAAAGATAGTGAAGGACAGTATATTTATGGGGCAGCCGGCGACAGCTATGCTGCCGCTCTTGTTATGGGACAAATCACAGATTTGATCCCCCGTGTTGGGAATACTTTACCGGCTTATCGAACGATAATCCCCAATACAGACAGGAGAATGACCGCCTGGCATACTCCTGCTGATTACCTGCAACGTACTGAGCTATTAAGGCAATCTTTAACCTCTGCATTAACCGCCTTGGGGGGTATTCCTTCCATTGAGACCTGGCTTGAACAAGACCAGGCACCATTTAGAACGTTCCCCTTCAACATCATAAGTGAAACGCTGACACCTCCTGTTTATGCACTCATCATCGCAGCAGGACTCCGGGAAGATATATCTCTTCGCTTAACAGCAACGAGGATGCATGAGTGCCTGCTGAGTTGGTTACCAGAAAAACCTGACAGCCCCGTTAGATATTCCTGAATATCATCCCAGTAAACTGATCCAGCTCTGATTTTTTATCTGACAGTTGCCTGTCATTCAGGAGCTCCGATCCGATCATATTCAAAAGGAATCACTATTCAGATTTCTGCATCAACATTGGCTCATTCAAACAAATACGTTTCTTCGGAATATTCCACCCTTCACAGCACTTGATAACTCGATATTCAGCACTTCCCTGACCGACATGTTCTGCCAGCGCTATAGGGACAACCTTGTTATCAACACATGTGAAGAATACTGTCGCTTTTCTATTACTTTGATTGTCTCTCACTCCAGCCGATTTATGATAAACAGGGAGATTCTTCTTACCAGTGCCCAGCATTGTCGCAGATAGCTTCCCGTCACAACTCTGCAGCATTTTTAAATCATTCCAGGAGTCACAGTTTTCAATTCTCTCAATACACTTATTAATAAATTTCGATCGACCTGTATGGTCACACAGGCCCGTAATCGACGACTTTGCAGCGTCTGGCAGCAGCCCAACAGGTTTCTTATACACCTCCTGAACCGTATGAATGCCAGTGTCCCGTGTACGCCTTTTTTTCTTGCTTTTAACGGGTTGGGCGGGCGCTTTCTGAGCTGAAACAGTAGAAGGCGATACAGGACTTTCTAAACAGGGGATTTGAGTAGAACTGCTTTGACCACTGTTCTGTTTTTCAGTGAGGTAGTTTAACACTGCATTGTGCATTGTGCGGGTTGCATCCGAGTATCGTGTTTTAGTACGCTCTTTCTCCTGAACCGTTGCATTATCAAGAGTAGGTCTAACAACTTCGTAGTAAATGATATTAATCAATATGCTTGAAGATGGAACGCCGTACATAAACTTTTTGATAAATTCAACAAGCCAAAAAGCGAGGTGGTTTTTTTTAATAAGTTCCATTAATGCAGATCTTGTAATCTGGAGTTCTTCATTGCCCTTGTAATTTTCTGATTCGTCATAATTCTGGTGCATTTTATTTAAGAGCTTGTGATAAAGTTGACCTTCGTGACTATGCTGACATGCATGATAAGAACATTGAATAGCACTCTGCTTTAGCTCTTCTTGTAATGCTTGGCTAACGAATTCTTTTTGTTGACCAGGAGACATCCTACTCCATCGGTTACATTTGTTTGCAACTCCTTCGATAAACTCTGCTATTTCATCACTTAAATCCTCTAGATTTGCATTTTTATTAAGGTTGCTAGGATCATTGATCTTAAAGGCTTTAGCTATGTAGCTTTCAGCAAGCTGCTTACCATGATGATTTTTTAGAACTGAAAGCCATTTTGTACCTTCAATCTGGGAAAGACCATGATCATAACACCACCTCATTGCCATGCTATGAAGGTCTGACGAAACAAACCTTATTCCTATCAAAGCAGCAATGCTTGTGATTCCTCCACTAATAATGGGGTACGATAGCAATGTAAAGTTATCAAGTTCTGGCAGAGCCAGTTTTAAAGCTAAGCAAGTAGCACCATAAACAAATCCCCCAAAAAACAAGGCTGTTACAGGTTGGGCAAATACCCCCCTATCTGCTGACGTTACGTCCGCTACCATATTGCAAGCGTAGCCATAAACAGTACGGCAACAGCGACTGCACAAGCTGACATTATCCGGGGGAGGATATTCATTAATAATACGCTGTCCTACTTTTAAAAATTCACTCCTTTTCTTTTCTTCAGGAGATGCTCTGTGCCTTTGAGTCACATGTTGGTATCGAGGACGAGGCATTGCTAGTGGATTGGCCATAAATCACCTCCTGTTAAAACACTCACAACTGTTAAAACAATCACAACGGGAATAGGTTCGACACTTACAACGGGAATAGGTTTGGTTGTTCATGACATGACTGTTAGGAGGCGTTCTCAATAAAGCATCGCACTCAGTGTGTCAGGAAGCCGTTTATCGTTAGAAAGGTTTGTGAAAATTGTAGTTACTCTACATTAAGCAAGCCTGGCGTCAGGAAGGACGGCCTTCTCGAAAAGGCTGAGTGCGATGCTTTATTGAGAATGCCCTCTGGTTACTGTCGCAATGACATCAATAAAGTCGTTGAAGAGCTTCGTTTACATAACGGATTCTCTTTTTATGGAAGGTATGACAACAATAAACGGGGAAGAATGAAAAAGGGCTACGAGAGCAGCCCTTTAAAGATCACAGTGTATGAGAAAGGTGGCTATGCTGGTACTGACTCAGCTGAGCCAATCACTGTTTCCATATTTTCCTGTAATTCTTCTTCCGCTTGTTGAGAAAGGTAGAGGTCACGATAATGGCCTGGTTCTCTCAGCAGCTCAGAGTGTGTGCCACGTTGGGTAATTCGTCCTTTATCCATTACCAGAATCTGGTCTGCATCCTGAATGGTTGAGAGGCGATGAGCCACGGCAATTGTCGTGCGACCTTCCCGCAAAGTAATCAACGCATCCTTAATGTATTGCTCGGTCTCACCATCAATATTCGCGGTCGCTTCATCCAGCAGAAGGATGCGGGGATTCTGGGCTATAGTACGGGCAAAAGAGAGCAGTTGTCGTTCGCCAGTGGAAAGTGATTGCCCGGCAGTTCCCGGTTGGTGATCGTAATTATCCGGCAGGCGTTGAATAAAACGATCAGCGTGAACCTTACGGGAAGCAGCTTCCAGAGTTTCACGATCAACGCTGGCATTGCCCAGGCTGATATTTTCAGCCACAGAACCGGTAAATATATAAGGTTCCTGGAACACCAGCCCGAGACTTTGGCGCAGAGCTGTTTCGTCCATATTTTCAAGAGGGCGGTCATCAATCAGCAGCTGTCCCTGCTGATGCTGATAAAAGCGCATCAACAAATTAATAATGGAACTCTTGCCACTGCCACTGTGGCCCACAATAGCCGTGAACTGCCCCGGTGTGACCGAGAAACTCACATCATCCAGTGCCCGGTTCTTTCCGTCGTAAGAAAGAGTCACATTACGGAATTCCAGCTGCCCCATTTGTACTGGAGTATCTTCGACTTTAACCGGCTTATGCTGCTCAGGTTCTTGCTCCAGAACCTCAAACACTCGCTCAGAAGCCACCAGTGATTGCTGCAGACTCCCCAGTTGCATAGCTATCTGGCGGAAGGGTTCAAAGAATCGCGCCAAGTAATTAATAAAGGCATAGATAGTGCCCACTTCCACTGTGGTGTATCCGGACTTCCAGCCAAACCAGGCAACGATGCCTGCCAGAGCGGAGGTTTGCACCAGATGACCAAAAGGCATCAACAACAAGCTGTTGATGTTGATTTCCTTACGGCGCAGCTGACTCCATTCAAGGTTCTTATCACTGAAGTCATCACACAGGCGCTGTTCATGGTTAGTCGCCTGAATAATACGCATACCCAGCAGAGACTCGTTGAGGGACGTATTGATATCCGCCAGTCGTGAACGAATTCCATGAACAATGGGATGACTGAGCTTCTGGTACAAGCGCATGCTGCCCAGCAGGATAGGAATAATGACCAGCATCAACAGCATCAGACTCCAGTCCAACAGTGCCAATGCGATAAATATACCTACCAGTTTCATCATGCCCCGCAGGATGGCAGGGATCACGCCCACAAACATCTGGTGCAGAACTTCGGAATCATTGGTTAGGCGGGAAACCAGCCGACCCGTTGGTTCGCCATCAAAGTACTTCATTGGCAGTTTCAGCATATGGTTGAACACTTTCTGACGAATGTCGTGTATCACCTCCAGAGAGTTATCTTGAAAAATTACGCTCTGAATATACTGGAACAGTGCTGAGCCCACGTAAGTCATGGTCAGTGCAGCACCTAACCAGGCGAGGGCGGTAATATCGCTATTACCAGCGGCAATATAATCATCCAGAATGATTTTCATCACCCAGGGAGATGCCATTTCAAAAGCCGTCGCCACCATCAGCAGAGCGAAAGCGGTCATAAATCCTTTAGCGTAGGGTTTGCTGTAAGTGAGTAGTCGACCTAAACCGGAGAACTGAGAAAGCTTCATCAGGCAGACACCTCCATTTCTGCATCTTCATTGGTGGCACCCTTCACTAGATCATTGATCTGCAGGGTACGAGCCTGCTGCTGGAATATCTTGGCGTACCAGCCTTCGTTATCCAGCAAGTGATGATGATCACCCTGCTCAGTAATCCGACCCTCATCCATTACCACAATATTATCTGCATGAATCAGTTCCGGCAGACGTTGGGTAATCAGCAATATGGTTTTTTTGTTCCGGTAAGCGGTCAGATTCTTGAGAATGGTAGCTTCGGTTTTCATGTCCAGTGCACTGAAAGAGTCATCAAGCAGCAGAATGCTGGAATCTGCTAACAGAGCACGGGCAAAGGCGACACGTTGTTTCTGTCCACCAGAAAGGTTGATGCCATGTTCGCCCAATTCCGTTTGATAGCCATCTTTAAAGGCCATTATTTCATTGTGAATGGCAGCCAGTTTGGCGGCTTTCTCGATGTTTTCCTGAGAGGCGCCAGGTTTTGAAAGTGCGATGTTGCTGGCAATGGTGCCGGAGAATAGCATTGGCTCCTGCGGTACCCAGGCTAGCTGCTGGCGCAAAGCTCTCAGCTGAATATGGTTCAGGCCGGTATCGCCCATGGTTATGGATGAACTTTCCGGCAGATTAAATTCCCGCAGCAACAGGCGGAATAAACTGCTTTTGCCGCTACCAGTACGCCCGGTAATACCGACAAAAGCACCGGCAGGCACCTTCATATAAATATCTTTAAGTACCAATTGTTCAGCGTCGGGATAGGTAAAAGATTCCACATTTATATGGAGGTCTTTATTTTCCGGAGCCGGTACAGAATCGGGAGTATCCTGAATGGCAGGCTGCTGGTTAAACAGTTTTTCCAGACGGTTCCAGGATGCGCTGCCTCGCTGGAACACACTGAACTGCCAGCCAAATTGCATCATTGATCCGAGCAACTGGCCAAGGTAAAGGGTAAAGGTGGTGAGCATACCAATAGTCATTTCCCCTTTCTGGATATACCAGGCACCTCCCATCAGGGTGATCACAAACGCCAGACCAAAGAACACCTGAACGCTGGGAATAAACAAGGCTTCAACCCGCGCCACCCGGCGGTTAGCTTTCACCGTTTGGCGGGATTGATTATGGAAATGCTGTTGTTGACGTTTATCCAGCTGGTGGGCTCGAACTGCGCGAATGCCGGAAACTGTTTCCCGAGCTTCTTCATTTAAGTCAGAAAATGCCGCCTGAGCTCTGCCAAAACGCTCATGCATCAGAGTGCCGTAACGGCTGGTGGCCCAAATTAATAAGGGGAAAGGGGCGAGAATCATCAGGGTCAGCTCGCCACTCACTGCAAAGACCATCGCTGCAAGAACGGTAAAGCCGGCGATAAAGGAGTCCACCAGAGTCATAATGCCGCCACCGGCACTTTCTTCTACTGCGTTGAGATCATTGGTGGCGTGAGCCATCAGGTCGCCGGTGCTGTGACGCTGATAAAAGTCTGGCGACATCTTGGTGAAGTGGGCAAATAGTTTGTCCCGCTGACCACGTACCAGATCAACAGATGCACCGAACAACAATGCGCGCCACACATAGCGCAGCCCATAGATTATTACGGCTATGGCAATAATGCCGACAACCGTCATAACCAGCTCCTCACCGGCCAGGCTGTCCATGGTGATTTCATCCACTACCCAGCCAATCATCCAGGGGGGCAGTTGGTTGAGTACAGCAACAGTCTGAAGGCTGATAAATGCGAGAAGGTACTGCTTCCAATAATCCTTGAGGATAAAGCGCATCTTCCATAACAGCGTCATAGACAGATCTCCAAAAGGGATAACGCTTGGGGCATAAGTAATTTCCGTAAAAGAGTAATGGTTGATACTGTCAACTAACTGGTGACAAAAAAGGCCGAATGTGTGCTGGTTTAATCCGCGGTATCGGCCTTAATCAGAATGGGGGCGTGGTAGCTCTGCTAACAGAGATAAAATGCCCTCTTCTAGTTGTTGAGAGTTACTTTTCCCAAGTTTGTCTAAGGCTGTAGCGATAGACGCAGACTGTTTTTTCTTCACCGAAACAAGGCAGGCTTTTCCCTGTTCGGTCAGGCTCAGGCATTTGATGCGGCCGTCATCTGGATTTTCGCTGATGGTGACCAGTTCACGACAAACCAGCCTTTTCACGATACGTGTTGCGCCACTCTTGGTAATGCCGAGGCGTTTGCCGACTGTCTGCACCGGACAGTGGCTTTCGCACTGGATAACGCGCATGGCCATCAGGTCGATCAAGGAGAAGTCTTCGCAATCTCCGGAGCTGCATAGGCTGTTAAAGCGCCAAGCCAGTGAAAGCAGGTGATGGTATAAACGTTCTGACTGCTGACTCATAGTGACTGCGGAAGTCGTTTCCTGAAATTTTTTAAAAATGCATTTGAAGATAAATGGTTGACTCTGTCAACTGGTTTTTATGCCTACTACGGTATGTCAGTGCTGTAAAAAAGCACTACATTAATGGAGTGCATGACGCTAACAGGGATTGTTGAAAATGAGTGTCCGAAGCTTCGCCTCTGTTTTTCTTCTTGCCATTATTGGGCTGCGAAAACAGTACAGCGAAGAACAGAGATAAAGACCACAGGTAGCAATATCAACAGGTTCTCCGGGGCTACGTTTCCGAAACTTTTTATGGTGTAAACGTCGAGTCTCCTTAATAGTGGTCATGGAGCAGGTATGTCCCGCAAGGTTCAGGCAGATGGGATAGCGGATATGTTTCTTTGGCGTTCTACAATATGGGTTTAGCAATACCACCAGCAGAACAATAACTTCAATTCTCAGGCTGGAGCTACGGATGGCAAGTATCAGCGGTGTTTATCAATCGCTAAAAACGGTTTTGCATCCTCGCTGGATTTCTTCGGTTATCAGGCAGTGGAAGCATCGATTGGTACAAGTGCTCTGGAAAACCTTCGGTTATTTGCCCAAAAGCGGGGAAGTAGCCAGACCGGAGCGCACCTTTCGTTTCGAAGATGGCTGTGCAGTCAAAGAGGTTCAGCTTCCCAGACCTTATGTAACCAATGAATTGCCCCGGCAATCTTTTGAGCTTCTCCTGTCAGATACCACAGGGTTGTCATCGGAGCAGTGGGTGCAAACAG
The DNA here is from genome assembly GCF_947331445.1 of Parendozoicomonas sp. Alg238-R29. Lineage (GTDB taxonomy): Bacteria > Pseudomonadota > Gammaproteobacteria > Pseudomonadales > Endozoicomonadaceae > Sansalvadorimonas. The sequence continues at coordinate 55,194 of NZ_CAMZOG010000022.1, forward strand.
TGTTTGGGGAAAACCGCAGCAGGCTGCCAAGGTTCCGCCCTGATACTTTGCAAACAAAACGCTTTCTCGCGCAAATGAAAACAGTTATCCGACAATTGCCTGCGATTGAGCAGCGTGAGCAAAAGCTGGCTGCGCTGGATGATCTTATGGCTTTTAATGATCGGGATCCTGAATTGTGTGTTCCTGGAATTCCCCCATCTCTGCTGGCTTTTGGTTTGGCCTTACGTATTTATGATCCTGGACTGATTATGGCCCAAACCCGCCTGCCTATCGCTGATGACGTTGGTTTTTCCGGAACAGGAGTTTGTGGTCCAATAGCCATAATGAATATATTCAGTCATCTTAGGCCCCATGAATTTGCTCGTTTTTCCCTGAACCTGTTTGAAAAAGGAAAAGCCGTACACGAACGTTTTACTCTCAAAGTTCCCACCATTCTTAAGGTTGTCCCTGAGTATATGGAGGTGGTGCACCCTATTGAGCGCACCTTACTTGGTAGTTTTATTCCTACCTACAAAGCATTTCAGGTATTTCGGGGTGTCAGCAGTATGAAACTTCTGGGGTGGATGAAAAAGATAGGGTGGAAACATGCCCGAAGAGAGCTGATATGGCATGGCGGCAATAAGCGGGAAGAGAGTTATAACAAGGTCACGAAACTGCTGTCAGCAGCATCCTTCAAAAGCCCGATTGTATTGTCTACAGATGCCTCCGTTGCTGCAGCAACATTACCAAAGGAGGAAAACATAGAGCATGGGCTGGTGGAGAATTACCATCTGGTCAAGGATGGCAGTAAGCACTTTGTACCTGTGTTTGGTTTCAGGGATATTGGCGAGGATATGGCCCAACTGACCATTGGTAGTTATGGGCGTATCTGCGATATAAGAATTAAAAAGAGCACTCTTCTGGAGTTTTCTGAAGATCTTATTTTGCCAAACCCTGTGCTGGCTCCTGATGCTCAACCCACAGCAGAGTTGTTAAAGAGAAAAGTGCGGCAACATCCTGCTGCCAGCCGCAGGCGCTAGCAGTCTGTCGGACTGATCCGTCCATTTGAGTCCTTTTTGATCATATCGGCCTACGGAGCTCATATCTGCCTTCAGAGGTCACTTACTCAAACAGAACGCCAGCGTAACCTCATGAGACAGTGGCTGACTACAAGCCAATAAAGCACCAGAGCCAGCCATTTTTTATCATCGACTTGCTTCAGGTTGAACATTCGGCGCAGGTTGAATGTCAGGCAGACCAGATCCCACTCTTTCGAGACCACTTCCAGTCCCCGCACCAGGAATCGCCGATATCCCATTGCCTCCTTCTGTATTCCGAAGGTGGGCTCTATCGTGCATTTTCGTCGGCTGTAGATGGCTCGCCCTTCTTGTGTCTGCAAGCGCCAGCGCATCCACTCCAAGACACTGGCATCATCATCCGGGACTGGCGGGTCCGGCTGGAAACGCTGCAAGGGGGGCGGGTTGTGCTCATCCCGTTTTATAGCAATGTAGGGTGTCAGTTCTTCTTTATCCACAGCGCAGACATTAGCCTCGCTGAAGTAGCCCGTGTCGGCCAGTAACCCCTCAGCTTTTCCAAGCACGGGGGCCAGTATGCGTAACTGTCTGAGTGTTGGCTCAACTTCTTTTTTGTCATTCGGTGCCTGAGTCACATGACGTGTCACGATCAGACCACTCCCGATGTCTACAGACGCCTGGGCATTGTAGGCTTGTTCGAATGCACCACCGGCAGTGGGCATAATACGAGATTCGTCGTCTGTCAGGTTGACCTGGTCTTTGTCCCCTGCACCTGGTTCCGGTGGCTTTGGCGCTTTGCCGGGATGCTTGCGCTTATTGCGTTTCTCTATTTTCTCTTCGTACTCTACCTGTTCTTGCTGGTAGCGTTCGTCTGCTCGGCG
>NZ_CAMZOG010000023.1 GCF_947331445.1 Parendozoicomonas sp. Alg238-R29
GAAGCTCTTGATCGAAGCCCCGGTAAACGGCGGCCGTAACTATAACGGTCCTAAGGTAGCGAAATTCCTTGTCGGGTAAGTTCCGACCTGCACGAATGGCGTAACGATGGCCACGCTGTCTCCACCCGAGACTCAGTGAAATTGAAATCGCAGTGAAGATGCTGTGTATCCGCGGCTAGACGGAAAGACCCCGTGAACCTTTACTACAGCTTCACACTGGACTTTGACATTACTTGTGTAGGATAGCTGGGAGGCTTTGAAACCGGAACGCCAGTTTCGGTGGAGCCAATCTTGAAATACCAGCCTGGTAATGTTGGAGTTCTAACTCCGCGCCATGATCTGGCGTGAGGACAGTGTGTGGTGGGTAGTTTGACTGGGGCGGTCTCCTCCCAAAGAGTAACGGAGGAGTACGAAGGTTGGCTAAGCACGGTCGGACATCGTGCGGTTAGTATAATGGTACAAGCCAGCTTGACTGCGAGAGTCACAACTCGAGCAGGTACGAAAGTAGGTCATAGTGATCCGGTGGTTCTGAATGGAAGGGCCATCGCTCAACGGATAAAAGGTACTCCGGGGATAACAGGCTGATACCGCCCAAGAGTTCACATCGACGGCGGTGTTTGGCACCTCGATGTCGGCTCATCACATCCTGGGGCTGAAGCCGGTCCCAAGGGTATGGCTGTTCGCCATTTAAAGTGGTACGCGAGCTGGGTTTAGAACGTCGTGAGACAGTTCGGTCCCTATCTGCCGTGGACGTTGGAAGTTTGAGAAGAGCTGCTCCTAGTACGAGAGGACCGGAGTGGACGAACCACTGGTGTTCGGGTTGTGTCGCCAGACGCATTGCCCGGTAGCTAAGTTCGGACGGGATAACCGCTGAAAGCATCTAAGCGGGAAGCCCCCTTCAAGATGAGACTTCCCAGGGCCTTGAGCCCCTGAAGAGCCGTCCAAGACCAGGACGTTGATAGGCTGGGTGTGTAAGCGTTGTGAGGCGTTGAGCTAACCAGTACTAATGACTCGTGCGGCTTGACCATATAACGCCAAAGCGATCTCAGGATTGTAAATAACGCGAAATGATTTACCACATACGACAATGTGCGCAGTAACTAAAAGACAGATTTCATAGGTTGTTGTTGAAAGACAACAACCAACAGTTTTGCCTGGCGACGAAAGAGCTTTGGAACCACCTGATCCCATCCCGAACTCAGCAGTGAAACGAAGCATCGCCGATGGTAGTGTGGGGCTTCCCCATGCGAGAGTAGGTCATCGCCAGGCTTTCATTCTCCTTGAGTTCGCTCAAGGCTGCAAAACCCCAGTTGCGTTCTTTACGAAGAACATGGCTGGGGTTTTTGCTTTTCAGTGTGTTCTTTTTCTAGAGAGTGGTTCCGTATGGCCAGCTATCGCAATGATAGTATGGCCAAGTACACTGTTTGGGGAAGGTTGGTTATGCGGGCTGATGCTTCATGTTAGAAACTCTTCTTTATACCGCTGGAGTCACTCTTCCCATCTTTTTGATGGTTCTTCTTGGGACTGTCCTGAAGCGCGTTCACTTTATCGATAATCAGTTTATCGCAACGTCATCAAAACTGGTTTTTAATATCAGCATGCCTGCCTTGCTGTTTATGAGTTTGAGCCGACTCGATTTAAACAGCAGTCTCAAGCCCTCTCTTATTTTCCTCAGCCTTGGTGTTACTGTCATCAGCTTTGTGCTTGCCTGGGTGCTTGCTGTAATGACGGTTAAGCGGCGAGAGCTGAGAGGGATTTTTGTTCAGGGAGCATTTCGTGGGAATCTTGCAATAACGGGGTTGGCTTTTGCCAACAACATGTATGGAGCGGAAGGTGTTGCGCAGTCATCTTTGCTGATTTCCCTGATCATTATTTTCTACAATATTTTTTCGATAATTGTTCTTGAGTTTTATGCTGTTGAGGAAGGCAAGCAATCCAGATTATCTTCTTCGACGCTTATTCACAGTATTATTAAGAATCCATTAATCATATCGGTTGCCATAAGTCTCGCTATCAGTATATCAAGATGGACAATTCCCGATCTGGCTTATCGAGTTGTAGAATATCTTGGCGGAATTGCCCTGCCGTTGGCACTGCTATCGATTGGAGGAACAATTAATTTGCAGTCCATGGTGAAAACGAGCTTTGAATCCTTTGGGGCAGCCGTTTTCAAGCTTGTTGTTTTACCTGCGGCTGGTGTTCTTATTGCGGGACTTTTGGGCTATCGGGGAATGGAGCTTGGGATTCTCTTTGTATTATTCGCAAGCCCAACTGCTGCCGCCAGCTTTGTCATGGCTAAAGCTGTAACCGGGCAAGGGACTCTTGCCGCAAATATTATTGCAATAACCACTATTGGTGCCATTTTCACCAATAGTCTGGGAATTTTTCTTCTCCGCTATTTCAGCTTGATTTAACCTTTTACCTGTCGTTACACGCCTTTCATCATCAGGGGTAGGACAGCGCAATCATTTCTGACACAATGCCGGAGTATCTTAAATAAAGATCAATGGAGTGTCGGTTGTGACAAGATTGATAAAGGCGTTTTTCGTCTTACTGTTTATTTCCCCTCTAGCCGCTATGGCTGCAGAACCCTACCAGGAAGGTGTCCATTATTTCCGTCTGGATACCCCTGTTCCTACTCAAACAAAAGATAAAGTCGAAATCGCAGAAGCCTTCTGGTACGGCTGCCCTCACTGCTTTACGCTTGAACCAACTATTGAAGCGTGGAAAAAGACTCTACCGGAATACACTTCTTTCAGAAAGGTACCTGCTCAGTTCAGTCCTGTATGGAAGAACCATGCCCAGCTTTATTTTACTGTCGATGCTCTGAAGCTTGGCACTGCCGCACATGAAGATGTTTTCGCTGCCATTCACAAGCAGGGTCGTAAGTTGGACACTCAAGAAGAGATGGTTCAACTACTCAGTAAGTATGGTGTTTCTGAGGCCGACTTTAAAAAAGCATTTAAGTCATTTGGTGTGCGTAACCAGATGCGTCAGGCTGATGCTGTCGTTCGAGGCTCGCGCTTGACAGGTGTTCCTGCTCTGATTGTAAACGGCAAGTACCGTTTATCTGCGCAGTCTGCCGGAAGCAATACTGAAATGCTGAAAGTTGCAGAGTACCTGATGGAGAAAGAAAGCAAACAGCAGTAAAACCTTCCTCACAGGGGCTGTTGACGCTGGTGCTTAATTGAGAGCGCCCCTGGTATCAACAGCTCCTGAAAGATCCTTGTAGGGTTCTTAGAGCTCTACAAGGTTTTCGATAACGACTTTAACATCTTTTGGAATAGTGCGCATGCGTGGCCAGCTCAAAACTGGCTTGCCGTCTTTGCCTTCGTCCATGTGAGGCATTTTTGCACCACCAGTTTTGCGGTCCACAAGGCGCAGGTTGAAGTCAGGCTGCTCAGCTTCCTTACCATCCTTATCCAGTTCCAGATAAACCGCCCAGCTCTTGTCTTCTGATTCCCAGTGAGGCTTTTCCAGAACTTTTAGAGTGTTCAGGGAGTCACTCATTTCATCAAGAAACGAATCCTTCTCTGTACTTTCCTGCTGAGCCTTCTTCAGGCGGCTTTTCAGCTGGTTGAGTTCCGCATTCTTGCTGCGGTTGTCATCTTGCAGGCGCTTAATCTGGGTCTTCAGGCGCTTTGGGTTGTCTGCCATCAAGGCTTTGTTCTCGGCTTTCAGCTGCTTGAGCTCAGCCTGTAATTTGTCGAGAGAGAGAGCTTCAGAAGTGGAGGACATATGACTACTGTATCCTTCGGAAAAACCGTGAAGTTTACCATCAGTAACTACAAATCTCTGCTCTGGTTTGCCACTATCCAGCAGCTTTCGGGTAGGGGAACTTAGGTAAGAAAGAAGGGAAAAGAGAGAAGTGTTATCGGAGAGGGAAGGTATAGCGTATACCTTCCCCTGTACAGTTTTTAGGGCTCAGTGTTATTTAGCTTCGCTTTCCAGTAGCTTGCCGTTGTTGATATTGATCTTCCGAGGCTTCATTGCTTCGGGAATTTCTCTTTCAAGATCAATATGAAGTAGCCCATTTTCCATAGCAGCACCTGTTACACGAACATAGTCGGCCAATTGGAAACGGCGCTCGAAGTTACGCTCGGCAATGCCTTGATAAAGGTACTTACGTTCAGTCTTACCTTCAGATTTTTTGCCTTTAACGGTAAGAACATTTTCACGGCTTTCAATATCCAGTTCATCTTCCTGGAAGCCAGCGGCTGCCATGGTGATCCGGTAGCTGTTCTCATCGAGAAGTTCGATGTTGTAGGGGGGGTAGCCGTTCTGGTTACCAGTGTGATTGATGTTCTCAAGCATATTGGCAATGCGATCAAAGCCAATAGCGGAACGATACAGGGGAGACAAGTCGAAATCGATAGTACGCATATTCATATCCTCAAATGAGCAATATTGTGATGAAGGCGACCTTCCGGAGACAGGTCAGTAAGAGAAGTCCTCCAATGAGCAACCTCTCTTGTTCAAAGATATAGGGGCGCTTTTTTCGATTCCAAGTGGGGTGGGGAATTTATTTTTCCGTCAGGCTGTAATCCAGCATTGTATCGTCATCAAAGATGTAACGACCATGGATCTTTTTGCCTTCCAGAACCAGCGGGAGCCATATTTCATCGTCTGCCCACATTTCTGAATAAGGGATAGCATCCACAGGAAACCATACCGGGATGGCTTCTTCTGTTTCTGTCGGCGTTCCTTCAAAGGAGCCTGTGGTGTACACGTGCACATGGATAGAGTAGCCATTCACAAACTGAAACAGGTTTTCGCCGTGGTAGGTTAAGTTGTGTGGAGTGATGTGTAATTCTTCCTGAACTTCACGTGTGGCACACTGTTCAGGAGTCTCTCCTGGTTCAAGCTTTCCGCCTGGGCCATTAATTTTTCCAGCTCCCAACCCCCGCTTCTTGCGAATAAGAAGAATCTGGCCATCTTTGACTACAAAGACCAATGTGGCCGGATCTTTGGCCTGCCAGTTATCCCAGTCGATATCTTCAAGACTATTTATTTTTGCATGCGTGAGCACGTCGGCATCCATTCTCAGAAAGTAAAAAGAGTTGGCAAAGATTGGCCTTGATCCATGGGAATGTCCAGAAGCTTGGTTGCACCTGCGACTTTCACTTAAAGTTTGATTTTTGTCAGGGATTTCATTGTTTTCGTAAGGGATACTCAAGCGCACACAGAATAACACTACAGGTGTTTGTCTGTGTTTCTTTGAGTTTGTGAGTGCCTATAAAATGACTGAGTGTAAACAGGAGTTGCTTTCGTTATTGCTGAAAGCCTGGGAAAAAGAACCAGAACTGGAACTGATGCGTTTAGTTGAGCATATCGCTGCGTCAGCCGGGCATTTGGGAAGTACTAGCAATCTGAAGGATGAAGTGCTGTTTTATCAACTTGAGCAAAATAGCGGTGGATGTAGTCCTCGGTTAGGTGGGGTGCATAACGAGTATATTCCCGATTTTCGTTCCGCCCTTATGAAAGCAAGAGGGTGCAAGGCCTAAGTCTGTGCACCCTTTTCGTTATTTTTTCTTCCTCTTCTTCTTTTTAGGCTCTTTCTTGCCGTAGAGGGAGGTCTCTCCTTCCGGACGGGTTTTAAAGCGCCTGTGCTGCCAGAGGTATTGGTCTGGGTGTTGGCGAATTGTGGATTCGGTCAGTTCAGCAATTCTGGTGGTATCTGCCAGACTGTCTTCTGTTGGAAAACTCTCCAGAGGTTCGGAAAACTCGACAATATAACGATTGTCATCGTCAAGGAAATAAGAACCGGTGACTACTTTGGCATCTGCCAGGCGGGCAAAATCTGATGTGCTCGGAATAGTCGCGGCATCAATACCAAAGAAAGGAATAAAGTGGCTGCGCTTACGGCCCATATCCTGATCGGGCAGGATAATGCCGACCTCTCCTTGTTTAATGAAGTGAAGAAGATCTTTCACTTGCTTCCGTGGGATAAAACGGGACTTATGGCGATAGCGATTACGGCAAACTCCACTCACATATTCGTAAACAGGGTTGTCGTGAACCCGGTAGAGAATATTGAAAGAGAAACGTTCGCTGGCAATGCGGCAAGCCATTTCCAGACAGGTCATGTGCAATGCACTGACTAGCACACCATGATTGCTGTCTTGAGCTTTTAAAACCCGTGACCAGCCAATAAAACGACTGATGCGCTCAATGCGCTTCCGTGACGAGAACCAGGCAACTCCGGGTTCCAGTAAAGCAATTCCAATCGATTCGAAGTTCTTTACCAGTAACGCTTCACGCTCTTCGCTGGATTTGTCTGGGAAGCATAGCTCAAGGTTTCTGCGGGTAACTTTTACCCGACTGCCGCCCATTTTCATAAACATTCGCCCTATCCGGCGACCAAGGGCCAGTACCCAGGGGAATGGAAGGCGGCCAACCAAAAACAAGAAAGCAATAAGTAACCACAGTGGCCAGTATCTAGGGTGCAGATAGGCCATCTTAAAGTTGTAGTTGGCTGTGTATTCCCTTTTGCTAAAAGGGATTTCGTGATCAATCTCCGGATTCAACGCACTTCTCAAGTTTGATAAATCAGATCAGTGCATTATACCGGAAGCAGGCAAAGGATAATTGGTAACTTTACGATGGTTTGTTGAGTTTCTGTTACTTTCTAGCGGATTCTGGCAGATGAAACTTGGCAGATAAGCCTTCAGTGACCATAAATAACCCACCTGAGAAGAGAAGCCATTCCATGGATATATAAGAAATCAGTAAAGCTGTTAAATCACCAGCAAAGAAGCTGCAGGCAAAAGCGGACCAGGAAATCCCCATTGCCCAGTATCAGTTCCCGGGTTGTTTGAGAGCTATTGGCAAGGAATATATCACTGTAAAAAGTGGCAACGATCATTGAGGTGATGAGAGCGTAGACATCATGTCAACAAAAATAGCTGACATGACAGGCAACACACGCAGAAGGTTATTATTGTAGGGAATGAGGCTTGTTTTCCGGTTTTCTTGATTCAAGCATCAATGTAGAAAACCGGAGCAGGAGGGGAGTTCCTGTTACACAATAACAAACTTTATAGCAAATAAAGCAGAGAGAATAATCATAGCCGGAGTAATCTCTTTGCCACGACCTGCCAGCAGTTTAATAGCTGTCCAGGACAGAACCCCGAAAGCAATACCGGAGGCCACAGAATAGGTTAGAGGCATTGCCAAAGCCGCGATGCCGACAGGGGCAACATCGGTAATATCTTCCCAATCGATTGTTGTCAGGCTGTGACACATTAGAACAGCAACAAAGATCAGGGCTGGTGCAGTGGCGTAAGCAGGGATGGCGGCAGCCAAAGGTGAAAGGAATAGAGACAGAAGGAAAAGAATGCCAACTACAACGGCCGTCAAACCCGTACGGCCACCCACGGCAATACCAGCGCCACTTTCAATGTAACTTGTGGTTGTGGAGGTGCCCAGCAGAGAGCCTGCAACAGTGGCAGTACTGTCGGCCATCAGTGCCTTGCCAATGCGTGGCAGAGAACCATCTTTGTTCAGCAGGTTACCTTTCTGGGCTACGGCGATCATGGTGCCAGATGTATCAAACATATCTACAAATAAGAATGAGAATATAATGGTGATCAGGCCAATATCCATCGCCCCTGCCAAGTCCAGCTGCAGAATGGTCGGCGCAATGCTGGGAGGCAGGGCAAAAACACCATCGATTTGAACTTCACCAACGGCAATGCTGATCAGTGAAACCGTTAAAATGCCGAACATTACCGAGCCAGTCACTCCACGGTGATAGAGCGCCGCGATAATAATAAAGCCAAGGCTCGCCATCATTGGCCCCCAACTGGTCATATCCCCGAGAGAGACCATGGTTGCGGGATTTTCGATAACAATGCCGGCATTCTGCAAACCGAGAAAGCCAAGAAATAAGCCAATACCTGCACCGATACCACCACGCAGTGATAATGGAATGCTGTTAATAATCCACTCCCTGATTCGGAAAACACTCATCAGGAAAAAGCAGATGCCGGAGAAGAAAACAGCACCCAGGGCAACCTGCCATGTGTATCCCATTTGGCCAACAACAGTGAAAGCAAAGAATGCGTTCAGTCCCATACCGGGAGCCAGAGCTACAGGGTAGTTGGCGTAAAGGCCCATAATGAAACAGCCAATTGCGGCCGCAAGGCAGGTAGCTACGAACACTGCTCCGTGATCCATGCCAGCAGCTGCCAGCAGACTGGGGTTAACAAAAATAATATACGCCATCGTCAGGAATGTAGTGACGCCAGCAAGGACTTCCTGTCGAACGTTGGTGTTATTTTCTGAAAGATGAAAGATTTTCTCGAGCATACAACTAATAAACTCGTGGGTGATTTTAAGGGTGAGCGAAGGTGAGAAAACCCTGATGGGTGTCAGGGCTTCGAGGGCCGGTAGTTTATATAACAACTATAAATATTAGTAGTGATTGTCGTGTGGATTGTTGGTTTTCTGTATAGATCTGGTGTGAGTTCGGTATGAACTGGAACTCTTTGTGGCTTTTCGTCCTCTGCTTGTATTTCTCGTCTTAGGGTTGTGACTCTGAATTGAACGAATATACGTAGTTACTGCTAGAGGTCAGATGCGCAGGGTGTAAAAAGGCGTATTATCAGGCTAGAAGAATTTTGTTTGCGCCCAGACTGCGGGCAATATTTGAGAGGAATCCTCGAGTGAGTGAATTTGATTACGACCTTTTTGTAATTGGTGCCGGTTCTGGTGGTGTGCGAGCTAGTCGTATGGCATCTGCTGCAGGTGCAAAAGTAGCTGTTGCAGAAGGTCGTTTCCTTGGGGGAACCTGTGTAAATATTGGTTGTGTACCAAAAAAGCTGTTTGTATATGGCGCCCATTACGCGGAAGATTTTGAAGATGCCCGCGGCTATGGCTGGACAGTGGAAGGCGCAAAGTTTGACTGGCCGACACTGCGAGATAACAAAACCAAAGAAATTGAACGCCTCAATGGTATTTACGACAACCTGCTGAAAAATGCCGGTGTTGAGCTTATTAACGGTTACGCCAAAGTTGTAGATGCCAACACGGTTGAGATTAAGGGCAAGCAGTATTCAGCTGAGCGTATTCTGGTTGTGCCTGGTGCCAAACCTTTCGTTCCAGATTTTCCCGGTAAAGAGCATGTGATTGTTTCTGATGATGCTTTCTATCTGGAAACCTTCCCGAAGAAAGTTGTGGTTGTTGGTGGCGGTTATATTGCTGTTGAGTTTGCCGGCATCTTCCATGGTTTGGGAGCCGAAACCGTACAATCTTATCGTGGTGAGCTGTTTCTCCGTGGTTTTGATAACGACGTAAGGGAAACACTGCGGGATGAAATGATAGGCAAAGGTATCGATCTGCGTTTTAACAGTAATGTAGAGAAGGTTGATAAAGAGGCTGATGGCAGTTTAACAATTACATGGGCCGATGGTTCTACTGAAAGCTGCGATGCGGTTCTTTACGCTACTGGGCGTGTACCTAACACCAGTAATCTTGGACTGGAAAATATTGGTGTTGAGATGGCGAAGAACGGAGCCATCAAGGTGAATAACAATTTCCAAAGCTCAGTGCCAAGCATCTATGCATTGGGTGATGTGATTGATCGCCTGCAGCTCACACCTGTCGCCCTTTCCGAAGGTATGGCGTTGGTGAATCACCTTTACGGTGATAAAGAGTCGATAGCTATGGATTACGAGCATATTGCTACAGCGGTATTTAGCCAGCCCAATATTGGAACTGTTGGTTTAACCGAAGAGCAGGCCAGGGAAAAGTACAGCAATATTCAGGTGTTTAAATCCCGTTTCCGGCATATGAAGCACACGTTAAGTGGCCGTCAGGAAAAGACATTCATGAAACTGGTTGTGGATGGCGAAACTGACAGGGTTTTAGGATGCCATATGGTGGGTGCTGATGCTGGTGAAATTCTTCAGGGCTTGGCAGTAGCATTGAAAGCCGGGGCCACCAAGAAAATTTTTGATTCCACGATTGGTATTCATCCAACCGCTGCGGAAGAATTTGTGACTATGCGTACGCCTGCCGAATAATTTTTCAAGGGCAATAAAAAAGGGAAAAGCCGGGGAGGGCTTTTCCCTTTTCTTTTGGAGCTGTACTCGGTGTATTAATTCAAGCTTGAATTAGAATACAGACACAGAGTACTTCAGGTAAAGACGATCGCCTTTTTCGTCGCTCTTGGCAGTAACTGTATCAGTATCGCCGCGCTCATCCAGGCTGTAGTCGTAGTGGTACCAAGCGACAGACAGACCTTCTAATTGACCGTCAAAGGCATAGGATACATAGCTGCTCCACTCGCGACGATCAAACTTGCTGGTGTCAGCCTTGTCACTACCTTTGGCAGTCGCCAGATCGATGCTCAAACCAGGCAGGCCCAGGTCGGCAAAGTTATAACCAGCAGTCAGCAGGTAAGCTTTTTCGCCTTTGGCCGAGTAGTCAGCCCACTGAGACAGGGAAGAATTAAAGGTGTCATCGTTACCGAGGTTGGTGTCCGTGTTTTTACCAATCCAGTCGCCGTCACGGGTGCGGTTGTAACCAGCACCAACATAAGCATTACCGAAGTTCAGGGTGGCGTTCAGGTTGTAGTAGTTGGAATCTTCGTTGCCAGACTTACTGTCTGCGTCAGCAGTGGCATAGCGCACGTCGAAGTCAGCAGACAGGTCTTCTGCCAGTGGCAGACTGTAAGCAGCTTTGAGGAAGTTCTTCTTTACAAAGTCTTCAGCGCGAAGATGTTCAGCACTCAGATCAACGCCGGCGACGCTGTAGCTGGCGCCCACAATACGTACGTAATCACTGCTGTAGTCATCATTGAAGGACGACTGGTCACGCTTGCTGCCGCCAGTCAGATTAGAAGCATACAGGTTCAGGCCCATGTATTCAGCTGTTACGTCCAGACCGTAAGAACTAGCACTCAGGATACGGGAGCCAGAGTTACCGAATAGCTCAAAGCCGCGCTTCTTAACACCCCAAGAACCGCCCAAGTTTAAATCACCCAGAGCGTACTTGGCTTTCAGGTAAGCTTGCTGAACACCTGCGAAGTCATTAGCCTCGCCATCGGAGCCAGTAGGCAGGTTAGAGTTGCTAGAATCGTCGTTGTTCTTCAGTGAGTGAGCTGCACCAACAGTGACAACGGCGCCAATGACATTATTGATGTAGCCAGTGTCAAAGTCAGCAATGATAGCCTGAGCCCATTCGTCACGCTCGAGATCTCCTTGCAGAGAACCATCACTTTTACGAACATTGTTGTAATCGTAGTCTTCATCCCAGAGGTGGTTCTTGTAGCTCAGCTTCAGGGAAGGATCAAAAGTTACAACCTCTGCAGCTTGAGCAGAAGTGGTAGCTACAGCAGCAGCGATAGCTGCGCTCAATAAGGATGCTTTCAGCTTCATATGTGTGTCTTCTAATTTGTTGTGTGTTTGTAATTATTACGTCATTCCTTTGTAAGAAACGACGTGCGCTATGAGCATATCAGAAGATTTTTTTGTTTTGCACGTGCAAATGCGTATTTTTTGCCCGTGTTGGTAAAAAGAATGTAACAAATTTTGTTTTGAAAACTACTGGTGCAGGAAAAATGGCGTAAAAAGTTTTTTGCACCAGATTGAATGGTTTCTGAGAGGCAAATAAAAACGGGAGAAGTGTTAATGTCTCCCGTTAGAACGCTATATGGTAGATTCTGGAATTAGAGTACTTCCATGGTGTAGATCAGGTATGCTCGGTTAATTTGCTGATTGTAGGTGGTGCCCAGCCTTAAAGCGCTACTGCTGCAGTGTGACGGAAGCGGCAAAACATCTCTGTGTAACTCAGCCAGCAATGAGTTGAAACCTGGCGCAATTGCGTGAAGGCTGTGTGATCGGCTGTTGGTTCGAACAGGAAACAGAACAACGCTTTCTGAGATGGCGCAGGCAATTTATTCACGGGTAAACCGGCTGGTCGTTGAACCCAAAACCTCCAGCCCCAGCTTTACTGCGACCAAATCTATTCTGGCAGGGAGTGATTATATTTCTTTCTATACACCATTGAAGGAAGTACTCGACGAGCAACTGACTGGTGGTGCGGCAGGTTCCGGGATCGCATTGATCAATGTATGAGTCGAGTGATGGAGAGGGATTTGAATCTGGTTTCCGCATCAACCAGTAGCCGGACTGTGCAAGAAAGTGGCATCGAAATGATGTAACGCTTCAACTAATTTGATGGTCTTCGGGTTGTGGCTGTTGTTTGTGAAAGAGACTGCTGCAGCTTTTTCATATCCTGCGTCACCTTTTGGCATCGGGCGTTTTGCCGAGCCAGTTTTTCTTCAAGCCTAATCAGACTGAAATTCATCTTCTTCAGATTTTTTAATGCCTTCTGAAGTTTGTCGGTGTATTCCTGCTCCGTGTTGTGTTGTGCATTCTGATTGTTCATTCTGCCGAAATCCGTCTCTTATCTGTTCAGATTTCAGTTTAGACCAGTCTGGGCAGCTGGATGGTCAGATAAAAAGAAACCCGGCAGAACCGGGTTTCAGAACGTTATGGTATTTAATTAATGATAAAGAGCGGCAGTATCTACTGGCATGGAAGCTACACGGTTATTGAGCTCGGCCAACAGCTCTTTGATCTGATTCTTTTCGGCATCAATTACATCACTGGTGCGCTTGACGCGTAGTTCACGGTGGCGCTCCATAGCTTCTATGAGTCGTAGTTCTTTTTCACTGAAAACCTTGGCGGGTTTTTCCAGTGGTTGTTCAATGGTCTCTGGTTCAGTGGGCTCTTCTGCTGAGGCTTCCGTTTGCTGGAAAGCTTTAGGCGCTTCAGATAAAGAGTCAGCTTCAACAGGCTGGGTTCTTTTCTGTGTTTCCAGTTGGCTGGCTGCCTGAGCGTTACCAGCAAGAACGCCATCAACCGCAGCGGTAATAGCCGCTAGTTGAGCATTAATGGTATCGTCAATGCTTACGTCCAGCTTCACGTTGCCCGTGGTACGGGATGTACGCTTTGGATCAACAGGCTTTGGCTGCGCGGCCGCTTTTTGATCTTCTTCTTTTGCGGCTGCGGCCAGAATAGCTTTGGCTGCGGCAACAGCATCAAAAGAAGAGTTGGTGCTGAAAGATTTTGTGGCTGTCGGCTTGGCGGCTTTCGGAATGCTGGTTTTTTGTTTGATGGCAGGTTGGGCAGGGGCTTCTGCCTTGATAACCCGGCCTTTTGCTTCTGCAGGCTTAGCTTCTTCAGAAACTTTGGCTTTTGTTTGCTCTGTTGGAGTGTCGTCAGTGGCGTTGTCACTGTCAGTAGCGAATGTGTCCAGTAGATCGAGCAGTTCTTTTTCAGCTTCTGATTTTTTGCGCCTAACCGGTGTCTTTTTCTTGATAACAACAACACTGGTTTTGTGACCGCGAAGGCTAATGGCATTCAGGGTTTCAAGGGCGTCCTGTTCAAGTTCCGCAAGCTCTTGGCGAGAGTCCGCCATATCGTAGATTTCACGGATGAAAGCATCGCAACCGTAGGTGCGAATGTCACGGTAAAGAGGGAAATCAAGATTCTGCTCAGCAGCGGCCACCATGCGTTCCCATTGAGCATCCAGATCGTTGCGGGTGGAGCCGACATAAACCTGGTGGGTAATCGTGTTGGTGACGGTAAAAATTATCAAGAGGCTGCAACCCTGTTTGACTGGAGTAATGACTGAAGCGCGAGGCGCGACATTATAGCGACCTTGGCGAGAGTGTGAAGTGGGTTTTTAGTCAGTATTTCACGAATATTTTATTGTGTTGGAACTTTGGGTTATTGAATGGGAGTGGGAATAACCGTTGTCGTATAAGTTGCGAAAATAAAAAGGTGGTTTAAAAAATAGGTTCGGCCTGAAAGATGCGTTCAGGCCGATAGGGTCGTGTGGTTAGGCGGTTCGGCTTACTGAGAAATTAGCAAGATCAATCATGGCTTGCTGGTGTGCGCTTTCTGGCAGAATACTCACTGCATGAATCGCTTTTTGAGCTTCTTCCTTTGCGCGTTGAGCGGTGTAACCCAATGCGCCGGTAGCGCTAATCGCATTCATGACTTCGTCGAGATGATCCATACCGTTTCCGCGAATGGCTTTACGGATAACAGCGTTTTGATCGCTGTTGCCATTTTTCATAGCGTAAATCAGAGGTAAGGTGACTTTACCCTCCGCAAGATCATCGCCCACATTCTTACCCATGGTTTCACTGTTACCGGTGTAGTCCAGAAGGTCATCGACTAACTGAAAAGCCAGACCAAGATGGTTGCCATAAGCTTTCAGTGCTTCGGTTTCTTCTTGTGAGGCTTTGGCGAGAAGTGCGGCTGTATGGGTAGATGCTTCAAACAGCATGGCGGTTTTACAGCGAATGACTTCCATGTACTGTTCTTCGCTGAGGTCAGGAGAGCGTACATTGATAAGCTGCATCACTTCACCTTCAGAAATAACGTTGGTGGCGGTAGCGAGTGCGGAGATGACATCCATATCGCCAATGCTGACCATCATCTCGAAGGAACGGGAGAACAAAAAGTCACCAACCAGTACGCTGGGTGAGTTGCCCCATTTTGCGTTGGCGGTAGATCGGCCTCGGCGCAGATCGGAAGAATCCACTACATCGTCGTGAAGCAGTGTGGCGGTATGAAGGAACTCAATAACGGCTGCAAGGGTAGCCTGCTGTTTGCCTTTGTAGCCGCAGGCACCGGCGCTGAGCAAAACAAGCAGAGGGCGCAGGCGTTTGCCTCCAGCATCTATAATGTAGTGGCCGATTTTTTCTACCAGCGTAACATCCGAGTGCAGCTGATTCATGATGCATTCGTTTACGGTCTGGAATTCCTCTTTGACCGTAGAGTAGATACGGCGGAGATCGTCGTTCTGAGGCATTAGTGGCGATACTTGTGTGAATCTGGTAGACGGGCTGATCGTATGGGGTGCCCACAGGGGTGTCAAGGAAATACACGGTCTGGAAGGCAGTCGTACTGATTGTTGGCAGTAGATGTCCGCTTTGGGTGCCAGAATGGCTTGTTTCAGTGTGAGTCATTCTCTACAATGCGCGATCCGTTCTGAAAGTCTTGATAGCAGCTGTTTGTTATGATCGGTCAGGAAGCTGGAGGCTTGTTGAGTCAACCAGATTCAGGAATTCGTTTCATGGGCGCTATCTCGTAAGCAGGCGGTTAACAAAAAAACTCCACGTTGTGTGGATGCCTTTGACAAAAAGGCTAGGTTTTTCGGAGAATTCCATGTACGCAGTTATTAAAACTGGTGGCAAACAGTACCGTGTAGCCGAAGGGGAAACCCTGAAGGTTGAGAAACTGGACATTGCCACTGGTGAAGCCATCGAGCTGGACCAGGTTCTGCTGGTTGCCAACGGTGAAGACGTTAAGATCGGTGCTCCTGTTGTTGAAGGTGCAAAGGTTAACGCTGAGATCGTTGCTCACGGTCGTGGCAAGAAGGTGACTATCGTTAAGTTCCGTCGCCGGAAGCATCACCGTAAGCAAATGGGCCACCGTCAGTGGTTCACTGAAATCAAAATTACTGGCATCAGCGCCTGATTCGGAGGGTATTGACTCATGGCACACAAAAAAGCAGGCGGTAGTACTCGTAATGGTCGCGATTCGGAAAGTAAACGCCTTGGCGTGAAGCGTTTCGGCGGCCAAGTTGTACTGGCTGGTAACATCCTGGTTCGTCAGCGTGGTACCAAGTTCCATGCTGGTGAAAACGTTGGTATGGGCAAGGATCACACCTTGTTCGCTAAAGCTGACGGCAAGGTTGTTTTCGAAGTAAAAGGCCCCAAGAACCGCAAGTACATTCGTGTAGAAGCGGCTTAATTGGCGTCTGGCTTTTTTCATTAAAAGCCCCAAAGCCCCGCTTGCGGGGCTTTTTTATTATGTAGGTAACAAAAGTCAGCGCCCGGTTTATGTTAGTTATTTCGTGTTTTGATCAGAGATATCTAACATAAGCCGACAGGCGCCTGGATTGATAGCACTGGCAGTTGTAGCGCTGGTGTGGAGGTTAAGAATGAAATTTGTTGATGAAGCCCATATCCATGTTGAAGCTGGTAAGGGTGGTAATGGCTGTATAAGTTTCCGGCGGGAAAAATATATCCCCAAAGGTGGTCCTGATGGGGGGAACGGCGGTGTTGGTGGCAGCATCTATATGGTGGCAGATAACGATCTGAACACGTTGGTGGATTACCGTTACACGCGTCGTTATCAGGCCAGGAATGGTGAGCAGGGCCGTGGCGGGCAATGTACCGGTGCCAAGGGCGAAGACACTGTTCTGCGAGTTCCGGTAGGAACAACTGTTGTTGACGAAGACACCCAGGAAGTGATTGGTGATCTGACTCAGGCTGGTGAAAAACTGCTGGTGGCTCTGGGTGGGCATAACGGCATTGGTAACACCTGTTTTAAGTCCAGTACCAACCGTGCACCCCGTGTTGCAACTCCAGGAAAACCTGGTGAGGCTCGTAACATCAAGCTGGAGCTGAAAGTTATTGCTGATGTTGGTCTGCTGGGTATGCCCAATGCTGGTAAATCAACATTTATTCGTTCTGTTTCCCACGCTAAACCGAAGGTCGCGGATTATCCGTTCACAACGCTGGTGCCAAATCTTGGTGTGGTAAGTGTTCAGAAGCACCGCAGCTTTGTAGTTGCTGATATTCCAGGCTTGATTGAGGGGGCGGCTGAAGGTGCAGGTTTGGGCATTCGATTCCTAAAGCACCTGGCCCGCTGCCGGATTCTATTGCATCTTGTGGATGTTGCTCCGATTGATGGCACTGATCCCGTTGATTCTGCCAAAGCCATTATTGGTGAGCTGGAAGAGTTTAGTGAAGCGCTGGCTGGCCGTGAGCGCTGGTTGGTTCTGAATAAACTGGATCTGGTTCCAGAAGAAGAGCGCGATGGGCTTTGCGATCGCATTGTCAGTGAGCTGGGCTGGGAAGGCCCTGTTTATCGCATTTCCGCAATTAGTAGCGATGGCACCATGCAGATGTGTCAGAACATGATGACTTTCATCGAAGAGCGTAATCTTCAGGAAAATCAGGATGAAGAATACGCTGAAGCTGAGCAGGCACAGCGTGAGCGCATGGAAGAAGAAGCTCGTGTTCGTATTGAAGAGTTGGCTGCTGAGCGTCGTGCTCGTCGTCAGGCTGAAAAAATGGCTGCACAAGCAGAAGAAGACGATGATGACCATGATGTAGAAGTCTTCTACGTGCCATAGCATAAATAGTCATGAGCGAGCGCTAAGCAGTATTATTCCCGAGGGGGTAAAACATGGGGGAGAGTAACGTGGATTTAGAAGTAAAATATAATGATCCTGAGGTCGCTCGCGGCCTGCTCTCTGCCAGTCGTTGTTGGGTGATTAAGATTGGCAGTGCTCTGCTAACTGACGATGGTACCCGACTGAATGCTGAAGGTATCCATTGTTGGGTAGCGCAGATCGCAGCCTTGAAAGCAAAAGGGATACAGCCTGTATTGGTGTCTTCTGGTGCAGTGGCTGCAGGAATGACTCGCCTTGGGTGGAAGGCTCGGCCTAAAGCTATGTATGAGCTGCAGGTAGCTGCCGCTGTTGGGCAGATGGGTTTGTCCCAGACCTGGCAGAGTGCCTTTGCCGAGCATGGTATAGAAACGGCCCAGGTTCTCTTGACTCACGCCGACCTTTCCAATCGCCAGCGTTATCTGAATGCCCGTAGTGCCTTGAATACCATGATGGGATTGGGGGTAATCCCGGTTGTGAACGAAAACGACAGTGTGGTTACCGATGAAATCCGTTTTGGTGATAACGACACTTTGGGCGCTCTTGTTGCCAATCTTGTTGAAGCGGATGCATTGCTTCTTTTGACTGACCAGGATGGTCTCTACACGGCTGACCCTCGAAGTAACCCTGATGCTGAGTTGGTAGATTTGCGTCATGCCAGTGACTCTTCTCTTGATGCAATGGCCGGTGAAAGTAAAGGTGTGCTCGGTCGAGGTGGCATGTTTACCAAGCTTCGGGCTGCTCGATTGGCTGCTCGCTCTGGTGCCAGTACGGTTATTGTGGGTGGGCGCATTGAGAATGTGATTGAGCGCCTCTACAAGGCTGAATCTTTAGGTACACTACTTCTTCCTGATGAGGAGCGAACTGTAGCGCGTAAACGCTGGTTGGCTGGCCATTTGCAAATGAAGGGCAGGTTGAAGCTGGATGCAGGAGCCGTCAGAGCGTTGCGTAATGCTGGCTCTAGTCTTTTGCCTGTTGGGGTGCGCGGAGTTGAAGGTGTCTTCCAGCGTGGTGAAATGGTGGTTTGTGTGGATGAGAAAGGCCGAGAGGTTGCCCGCGGCCTGGTGAATTACTCATCAGGCGAGGTGGGTAAGGTTCTGGGGTTGCCCAGCAGTCAAATGGCTGAAGTGCTTGGTTTTACTGGTGAGCCGGAGTTGGTTCACCGGGATAATATGGTCATAGATTAACCGTTTATTGTTTTATTGTTTCTCTGATTTAAAGAGCCGCCCCGGATATCTGGAGCGGCTCTTTGCA
This sequence comes from Parendozoicomonas sp. Alg238-R29, assembly GCF_947331445.1. Taxonomy (GTDB): domain Bacteria; phylum Pseudomonadota; class Gammaproteobacteria; order Pseudomonadales; family Endozoicomonadaceae; genus Sansalvadorimonas. The sequence continues at coordinate 18,457 of NZ_CAMZOG010000023.1, forward strand.
TATATGCGGATTACTTGTTTGTGGGTTTCTGAAGGAATTGATAGTTGCTCGCTTTTTCTATTGAGTCCACCAAGGCTGGGGTCCAGTGGCGTTTTTTGATGGAGAGTTTTGTGGTGTTTGCAGGAATAACGTAAACAGGTACGCCCTCTGGATGAGGGTTCTGGAAGAGGGTGTTTCCCCATGTGCTTTTGTTGTTGAGATACTCGCCTTCCACTTCTGCCAGAATTAACCAGTTTTTGTTGTAGGTGTTAATCGCTTCTGTCGCAGTCTCTTCTGTTAGGTTTTCTTTTGACCGGTGATAAATGGCATCGCGCCTCAGGCTGTCTGGCAGTTCAAGGCTGTTAAAAGCAACGGCCGGTACATTGCAGGCCAGGCCTGCATACTGTGCCACAGCTCCCCCCAGTGAGGACCCCGTTAAAACAATGCTTTTGATAGAGGGTGTGTTTTTCAGATGCCGACATAAGCGCCTGGCTTCAGTGAGTATCTGATGACGAAACCCATAGGCAATCTGTGATGAAGCTGAGATGGTTACCGCGCTACGGTAAGTGGCATCAAAATCTGTACCGGCAAAGGCAAGAATAACTGTGCTGGTGGGCCTGTGGATAAATCCTCGGGCCTGTAATCCAGAGTGAGAGTGCTCAAAACGTTTAGTGACTCTGGGTTTAAAGGTTTTGCTTGCGGACACTGGCAAGTCGATAGCTTTTATTTGCTCAAGCTTGAGGAATTCCAAGCGATCGAAATTCCAGTGATGATCTGCCGGCTTGGAGCGTTCTAGTTTGTAGCTGTGAGCCATGTGGCTGGCTAGAGCGTATGGATAAAGAGCTTTGGCCTGAAGCTTGTCGATATTGATTTTAGGGTTGTCCTCGTCAGTTGCTGGTGTACCCACAAGAGTGGCTGGTGTGAAGAAATAGCCTCCCGGCAGGTGCAGGATGCTTTGGCTGGCAAACACTGGCAGAGAAATAACTAATGCCAGCAGTATAGTGGTCAGTTGATTTGTGATACGCATGGCTATCCTTCCTTGGTGCCAGATCGGTTTTGTGTCTATCGGCTTTGTATTTCTTGCAGTTTCTTCTCAATCAGTCTGGGTTGATAAGTCCGCAGAGCCCCTCAATTTCGTCCCGAATAATTGGGTAATGATTGACCTTGTGGAGAAGGGTGAGAATCTCCTCGTATTTCCCATTGCTGTTTTAAAAAAGGTTTCCAGACATAAAACTGATGATAAACCCTGCTGGATGCCTCTCAAAAAGTCTCAGCAGGTGCTGGTATTCCGGTTCGTTGCCAGCTTTGCTGCCGGGGTTGTAGTGGTCGCACCTTTGCTCTGGAATCCAATTGGGGGCTGGCAGGTTGTGGTCAAGATCAGCGCCATTGGCGTTAGTTTTGGTGCTGGCGGTCAGCCCATCTGGCTCATCGCCGTGGGTTCCGGCTATGAGGTAACAGTAGCGGTGTACAGCGCCCGGGCTGATCGTGGTATTGATCAGGCGCCCTTCAACGAACTGGCCGGGTTTTGTGGGTATCAGGTTGGACATATCAGAGCTTTCGGTTGATATGCGTCTGGCTTGAGGAGAGGTTGCGGAGGTAGAGCTGCAAGTGGAGAAAATCAGGCAAAAGAAAAGGAGCCGACTGGCTCCTTTTCATAAGGTTTGTCAGGCGGCAAATTAAGCGGCCAGAGCTTTAACCTTAGCGTTCAGGCGGCTCTTGTTACGAGCAGCTTTGTTCTTGTGGATCAGGCCTTTGTCAGCCATACGATCGATTACAGGAACAGCAGCAGCGTAAGCGGCCGTTGCAGCTTCGAAGTCTTTAGCTTCAACAGCGGCGATAATTTTCTTGATGTAGGTGCGAACCATGGAACGCTGACCAGCTTTGTGCTGACGGCGCTTCTCTTGAGTACGTGCACGCTTCTTTGCGGATGGAGAATTTGCCATCTGGATAGCTCCTCGAAAATTCGGTTGTATTTAAAAAACGCGCAAATATGCCGGGTTGATCAGTTTTTGTCAATTTCAAGCAGCCGCGCCAAAATGACATTGAATCAAGCCAGTGATTTGCATCCCGATGACACATTTCGGGAGATAAAAATACGGGTGCGCGGATTCTGGCATTCATGCCCCTGTGGGTCAAGAGCCTCTGCCGCCAGAGATAGGCTTCAAAACACGTATCTGGCCTGTATATCCCTGATGGTTTGTGAGAGTTCTTCGTATACGAGCTGGCGAAACCATATGTGTCCGGGATCTTTCCTATGGCGTTCGTGCCAGATAATTGAGTAAGTGAATGGCTTTTGTCTGAGGGGTAAAGGTAGGGTCTTCAAGTTGTAATGGGTGGCACAGCTGGTAGCCAGGCCATAAGGAATGGTAAGCACCAGGTCTGTTGTGGCCACTAAAGCCAGAGCGGCAACGAAGTGAGGAACCCGCAGAGCAATGCGTCTTTCGAGCCCCTGTTCTTCGAGGAGGTGGTCGACAGCTCCTTTTGCTTCTCCCCCCATTGTAATCAGAGTGTGCGCATGGCTGGCATAATTCTGAAGATAACTTTCGCTTATCTGTGACTGTTTGACCAAGGGGTGCGATTGGTTCACCACGCAAACAAACTGATCTTCCCCCACGCCTCGGCCGTGAATCATAGACGGCGCATCACTGACTGTACAAACAGCCAGATCAATATCCTGCTGATCCAGTATGTGGACAAAGCGTTCCTTCCAAGGCGTGATTTCCAGATTGACTCCCGGGGCTTCTTCTCTCAGGCGGCGAATAACTGAAGGCAGCAGAACCTGTGAACCGTAATCTGTTGTTGCCAAGCGGAAGCGTGTTGTGGCTTTGGCCGGAATAAACTCGTCGGGTTCTATTAACAGGCTCAGGTCTTGTAGTGAGCGCTGCAGTTGCAGGGCAATCTTTTCTGCACGTGGAGTGGGCGTTAGCCCTTTTGGGGTGCGAGTAAAAAGAGGGTCGTTAAATAATTCTCTCAAACGTGAAAGATTTCTGCTGATGGCCGGTTGGGATAGATTGAGTCGCCCGGCAGCCCTGGTGACATTGCGTTCTTCCAGAAGCATCTGGAGTACGGGCAGAAGGTTAAGATCTTTTGATGAAAGGCTGGAAATACTCATGCAATGATTTCTGGTTATACCGATTATGCATGTAATGCATTAGATGCATGATGATAACAGGAATAGAGTAGCCACGTCGCTTAGAACACGAACAGCCAAGGTGCTTCATGTATATTGAGAAAAATCAGAAAATTCACTTAACCCGTCGACCACAAGGCTTGCCTGTTTCTGAAGATTTTGAACTGGTCTCAGACTCAATCGCAGAGCTGAAAGATGGTGAGGTTCTGGTTAAAAATCTGTGGATGTCTGTTGATCCTTATATGCGTGGGCGTATGACAGACCGGAAAAGTTATATCGCTCCTTTTGCGATTGGCGAAGTGTTGGAGGGTGGCGCTGTCGGGGAGGTTGTTGAATCACGCAACCCAAGCTTTCCAGAGGGTACCAAGGTGTCCAGTATGCAGGGGTGGAGAGAGTTTTTTATTTCCAACGGAGAAGGGTTGCAGAGCCTTCCTGAAACCACCGCTCCAGTTCAGTCTTTTCTGGGTGTTCTGGGGATGCCTGGTATGACGGCTTATACCGGGTTGTTAAAAATCGCAGAGCTGAAAGAAGGTGATAAGGTGTTTGTTTCTGCGGCATCTGGGGCAGTGGGAGCTATTGTTTGCCAGATTGCCAAACTGAAAGGCTGTTATGTTGCAGGTAGTGTCGGCTCTGATGAAAAAGAATCCTATCTGAAGGATGAGCTCGGTGTTGATGCTGTCGTGAATTATAAGAAAACAAAAAACCTGAAAGCCGATATTGCCAAAGCCTGCCCAAATGGTATTGATGTTTATTTTGAGAATGTTGGCGGCGCTCACCTGGAAGCTGTACTTGATCTGATGAATGACTATGGCCGTATTGCTGTATGCGGGATGATTGACCAGTACAACGCAACGACTCCTGTCGCTGGGCCTTCTAACCTTTCTCAGTTGATTATCAAAAAACTAAAAATGCAGGGCTTTATTGTTTTTGATCACTGGGATGAATATCCCGCATTTGTACAAGAGATGAGCCAATGGCTGCAAGGTGGTCAGATTGTTGCCCGGGAAACAGTGTACGACGGTATAGCTCAGGCACCTGATGCATTTATTGGCCTGTTTACCGGGAAGAATACCGGCAAGATGTTAGTGAAACTGGCACTGTAACAATCTTCTGTTGAATCACGAGCACGAATAGTAATAAAGAAGGGTTATGTGCTGTGGATGTTTGTGTGTCACCCACGGCGCATCACTTCTTCGAGGGGATATCTATGAAAGTTTTATTTGTTCTTACATCTCATGATCAGCTGGGAAATACAGGCGAAAAAACGGGGTTTTGGATAGAAGAATTTGCCGCGCCCTATTACACCTTCAGTGATTCAGGTGCTCAGGTTGTGCTGGCTTCTCCTGCAGGTGGGCAGCCACCGATTGATCCCAAAAGTGCGCTGCCTGACTTTCAGACAGATTCAACCCGTCGTTTTGATAATGATGAAGAATTACAAGCCAAGCTTTCCACGACGATCAAGTTGGCAGAAGTATCAGCAGATGACTTTGATGCCATTTTCTACCCGGGAGGTCATGGGCCGCTTTGGGATCTTACAAATGACCAACACTCGATTTCATTGATTGAAGCATTCGCGACACAAGGTAAGCCTGTGTCGGCTGTATGTCATGCTCCGAGCGTGCTGTTGAATGCAAAGTCTGTCAGCGGTGAACCTTTTATTAATGGTCGAGCTGTTACCGGTTTTACGAATACTGAAGAAGCCGCTGTGGCTTTAACCGATGTGGTGCCTTTCTTATTAGAAGATGCCTTGGTAGAAAAAGGAGGGAAATACAGCAAAGGTGAAGATTGGGGGCCTTACTGTGTGAAAGATGATTTGTTGATTACAGGGCAAAACCCAGCGTCTTCACAAGCCGTTGCCGAAGCTGTTTTATCTCTTCTTAAGTAAAGCTGGAGCTGTTGAAAATGATGAAGGTTCACCATCTGAAAAAAAATCCCGGTCAACCCGTGTTACCTGGCTTCTTGAAGAGCTAGGGAAATCAATTAGGCAATATCCTTCGGGTGGTGCTGAAAGCCGCCATACGCTGCGTCAGGCTTGTTCAATGTAGAATAACTACGATTTTCACAAGCCTTCCTAACGCCTGGCGACTTTCAGCGCCACTGAGTCGTATGTTTAATTGAGAATGCCTCCATGTCCCCTGGTATCAACTCTTTTTTTCCAGCAACCAGACTTTGGCTTCATTGTCTTTTGCAAACCGATCTACCCAGCCCCCTCCAACCAGCTCAACTCTCTCCCCTGTTCTTGCACCCGTACCCCCCGTAATAACCTGAGTGCCATTGTGGTTGAAGTTGACGCTCATCAGAGGGCCACCATTTTCAAGGGTGACTTTTCTTACCCACTTTCCTCCATACAGCCCGTGTACGTGAGCCTTGTCATCGAAAGAGGCTGTGACAACATGGCAGCTGTCGGGGGAAAATCTGGCATCCTCAACGGTGTTGTCATGAGCTATGGTATGCTCAGTTTGCCACCGCCCGTTGGCGAGCTGTGTGACTCTGGCGGTTTTGTCGCAGGAAGCTGTGACAACACGTTTGTCGTCGGGGCTGAACTCAGCACTTTTCACATAGTTACCATGCTCTAGGCAATCTTCTAACAGCAGTTGATCATTTTCAAGCTGGTGGATTTTGACGAACCCTTTTTGGTCGGATGAAATAATGCGTTGTCCATCATGGCTGAATTTAATACTTGTGACGAAGTCAGCATGAAGAGTACCGGCGACCTTGTTCCACTGTCCGTTGCCAGCATTCTTGAAAAGGAGAGCAAGGGAACCATAAGAAGCCATGATGTAGTTCTCGTCAGGGCTGAAAACCGGGTTCGACACACTATGCGGATTATTCGATCCATCTATACCTTTGAGATTTATTGAGGCTTCTTCACTCCAGTGTTCATTATCGAGCTTATAAATTTTAAGGTGCGAATGACGAAGAAACGTTCCTACTGCTATACGCTCCCCACTGGAGCTAAAAGCAATAGTTTCTGCGCAGCCAAGAGTACCACCAGGGCGAAGAATTTCCTCAATTTCACATCCATTATCGGTGATTCTATGAACTGTTATCTCATTTGAGTGGTTTGAGGTTGCAACCCGGGTTTCCTGAGGGTTGAAACTGGCACAAAGAGCCCAATTGTACGTACTATAACCCTGGTTAGGCGCTTTAGGGACAGTGTAGAGTTTCGCCCATTGCCCTCCATGGAGTTTGCTAATACTGGTGGTACCATCCTGACTGGAAGTGGCCAAATAATTGCCATGAGGGCTGAAGGTCACTTTCCTGATCCGACCAGTGTGATTGACAGTATAGATAGGGGTCGCTGTCAGTTCTTTGCTTGAAAGTAATGTCTCTCTTTCTTTGGGAGTAATATCCCTACCAAAAGGTGATGCTGATGCATGCGTCCCAATCTCGTGCTGATAGGTGGAATATCCCGCTGTGCCCTCTGCTGCTGATATCATGATCTTGAACCTCCTTGTTATTCACGATGTTTACCTCACCAGGCTATTGACCGTGCTGATGGTATTTAGTTCCTGAGCTTAATTGGGGGCAGGTTCATTTTTATGAGTCCCCTAAAAGGTTAAAATCACCGGCTTTAGCTACGATGCTTCTTGCCGTATGTTTGGTGTAAGACGTAGGGCAGCTCGTAAAGTTACTGAAATATACGCCGGGAATTCTGCTCTGGTCAGTGATGCGGGTCTACAGATTCTTATGGTTGTATGCACGTCTGGTATCCTGAGGTCTTAGGCAGGTACACTTTATTGATTTGATCTTCTCATTGTCAGGAATTTATGACGTCTGAAAAGCAGGATACTGCTGAAAACAAGGCGGGCGGTGGCCTGTTGCGCTCATCACTTGTTGTGGGAGTGATGACCATGCTTTCCCGTGTTCTGGGCTTGGCTCGGGATGTGGTCATTGCGGTGTACTTCGGCTCTCAGGCTGAGGCCGATGCGTTTTTTGTTGCCTTTAAAATCCCTAACTTTCTTCGTCGCCTTTTTGCCGAGGGGGCGTTTTCTCAGGCGTTTGTTCCGGTTCTGTCTGAATACCGCACCAAGCGGCCGAAGGAGGCCGTTCAGGAGTTAGTAAACCGGGTAGCCGGGACACTGGGAGTAACTCTTACTCTTGTGACCGTTTTAGCTATGTTGGCGGCACCTTTGCTGATTTTGGTGTTTGCTCCTGGTTTTCATGCTGAAGCGGAAAAGCTTGCCCTTGCCGGGGATATGTTACGCATTACCTTTCCCTATCTTTTGCTGATTTCCCTGACTGCTTTTGCAGGTTCCATTCTTAACAGTTATGGGAAGTTTGCGGTTCCGGCTTTTACGCCGGTGCTATTGAACCTGAGTCTGATTGGTTCAACGATTCTGCTAACGCCTTATTTTGAACAACCTGTTATGGCTTTGGCCTGGGGAGTGGTGATCGCCGGTATTTCCCAACTGCTTTTGCAGGTGCCTTTCTTAAAGCAGATTCATCTGTTGCCCAAACCATTGTGGGGTTGGAAAGATGAGGGCGTTCGCCGCATTCTGAAACTTATGGCTCCGGCCATGTTTGGTGTGTCTGTAGCCCAGATTAACCTGCTGCTGGATACGGTGCTGGCGTCCTTCCTGCAAACCGGCAGTATTTCCTGGCTTTATTATTCCGACCGTTTGATGGAGTTGCCGCTAGGTATTTTTGGTATCGCCATTGCCACAGTGATTCTACCCAGTCTTTCCCGCCAGCATGCGGGAGATGATCCGAAGGCATTTTCTGCCACTCTGGATTGGGCGGTTCGCCTGGTTCTGCTGATTGGGATTCCTGCTGGTATCGCTCTGTTTCTGCTGGCAGAACCGTTAATTGCAACGTTGTTCTATCACGGACGAATGGAAGATCGAGATGTCATTATGGCGGCCATGAGTCTGCGGGCTTATTCTGCTGGCTTGCTGTTTTTTATGTTGATTAAGGTGCTGGCTCCCGGTTATTTCGCCCGTCAGGATACGAAAACGCCAGTGAAAATCGCCGTATATGCCATGGTTTCGAATATGGTGTTTAATCTGGCGTTGGTCTGGTCGCTTCAACACGCAGGTTTGGCTTTGGCAACATCACTGTCGGCCGCTATGAATGCAGGTATGCTTCTTTGGGGGTTGGTGCGCACCGGTGTGTTCAAAGTACATAGTGGTTGGGGTGTTTATGCATCTCGTTTGTTGTTGGCAAACGGTGCCATGGCCGGTGTGCTGATCTGGCTCGGACACTCCCCGGATGTATGGCTCGACTGGACGCTTTTGGAGCGTATTGAAAACCTTACTATTTTGGTTGTTGCTGGCCTTGGCGCTTATGGGCTGGCATTAATTGTATCGGGATTACGTCCAGGGCATTTGCGGCACTAATCGAGTGTTTTGTCGTCAATGGAGTGATGAGTCAATCTAGTCGTTGTCCAGAGTTATCAATGACGCTCAGCAATGAAAAAGAAAAGAGTATTCTCAGTGCTGCTTTGCAATTGTTCTGTGAGCACGGCTTTCATTCATCACCGACAAGTAAGATTGCAGCCCTTGCGGGGGTATCAAACGGCACCCTGTTGCATGATTACAAGAATAAAGACAGCCTGATTCTGGCACTGTATCTGGATATTAAAGAGCACTTCATCATATGTTGCTAGAGCAGTTTCGGGATGATTCCACTAAGCAGAAGATGCAGCATCTGTATGTTTCTACTGTATGTTTCTACGCTGGTCCGGGCCCAGTCGCACCATAATGACTTTGCATACCTTCAGCAGTTTATGTCGTCCCCTTACCGTCAGTTGATAAGTCCGAACATTCTTTCTCGCTGTTATGGAGGATGGTGAGCTGTGCATCACCAGATAAATGACTGAAATAACTAACTGGAAAGATAAAGGTCATGAAAAAGCGCGTTCTTTTCTTAATAGCTTTCCTTTGTCAGCTAATAAATATGCTGAAAATGCCATTTTGGGTGTATGGCAAAGTGAAGAAAGGAATGCCATTTTCGAGTTTGTTCAACTTGAAGATGGCCGTTATGGTTCTCGCCTTATTTTTGGAGCGCAAGTGATTGAGGAAGACGGTAAGACCTCCAGGGGGGATGTTCACAATCCCGATGAATCTCTGCGTGACCGAGACTTGCTGGGTATTGTGAACCTTACCGGACTGACATTTAAACAGCAGTCAGTGTGTTAAGGCCTGCAGTCGTTGTCCTGTAAACTTTTGACTGAAGAGGGTGAGGAGGTCAGCGCCAAGAGTAAGATAATCTGCTTTTAGGGCTGTTTTCTTCGAACACCACTGACTTTTGCTTGCTTTCCTTTATATAATCCCACGTTTGATTCTGCGGACTGATAGTGATCGATGGAGAGTCGATGCAGTTGATTCGAGGGCACGGCGCCATCACAGAAGAGCACCGTGGGTGTGTTGCCACCATTGGTAACTTTGATGGCGTTCATCTGGGCCATCAGGATATTCTTGCGCAGGTGCGCGAACTTGCCAGAAAGGAAGGCGTGCCAACCTGTGTTATGGTGTTTGAGCCTTTGCCCCGGGAGTATTTCTCCCGGATATCAGGTTCAGATGATAATCCACCTGCCCGCATACAGACTTTTCGCGACAAACTGGAAGCGCTGGAGCAAGCCGGTGTTGATCAAGTGTTGTGTTTGCCTTTCAATGAATCATTGCGCAGCCTGACTGCAGACGAATTTATTTGTCAGGTTCTGATTGAAGGGTTGGCTATACACCATCTTGTCGTTGGGGATGATTTCCGGTTTGGCTGTGACCGCAAAGGTAATTTTGAATCTTTGCAGGCTGCTGGTGAGCAGTATGGTTTTACCGTGGATCATACCCGTACGGTGGTTGTTAATGGTGATCGCGTCAGCAGTACTCGTATTCGACAGCTGTTGTCCGATGGAGATTTTGTCGAAGCAGAAGAGTTGCTGGGTAAACCATTTTCAATCTCTGGTCGTGTGAATCATGGGCAGAAGCTGGGCAGGCAGCTTGGCGTACCTACAGCTAATCTGCGCATCGGGCGGCGCCACTGTCCGGTGCAGGGGGTATATGCTGTTCGGGTGCACGGCCTCGAAAAAGTTTATTGTGGTGTGGCGAATATCGGTATGCGACCCACGGTAAATGGTAAGGTTGAACGATTGGAAGCTCACCTGCTGGATTATGATGGTGATCTTTATGGTCGCAGGATTTCCGTGGAGTTTGTTAACAAAATTCGCGGTGAACAAAAATTTGATCATCTTGATAAGTTGAAACAGGCTATTGAGAAGGATATTGCCCGAGCTCGGGTTATTCTGGCCGGGGTTTAAAAATTTTAGGTGCTGAAGGTTCTTGCGGGAACCCAAGATTCTGGCCGCAACCAAAGTGAAGCAGCAATTCGCTGATTGAGCGGCCTCGAGCTGAATAAACGGCCCTGAGCTGAATTTGTATTTTCTGGTAAACGACTGATGAGCGATTACAAGCCTACGCTAAACCTGCCGGAAACCGCGTTCCCTATGCGTGGTAATCTGGCGAAACGTGAACCTGACATGCTCAAACGCTGGCAGGAGATGGATCTCTACGGAAAAATTCGTGAAGCCCGTGCCGGTCGTGACAAGTTTATTCTTCATGATGGCCCCCCTTACGCCAACGGCGACATTCACATTGGTCATGCGGTTAACAAGATTCTGAAAGACATCATTGTTAAGTCAAAAACAATGAGTGGTTTTGATGCGCCTTATATCCCAGGTTGGGACTGTCATGGTCTGCCTATCGAGCATAAGGTAGAAACCAAAATTGGTAAGGCGGGTGATAAGGTTGATTATAAAACCTTCCGTCAGAAGTGCCGTGAATATGCGGCGACCCAGGTTGATGGCCAGCGTAAAGACTTTATCCGTCTGGGTATTCAGGGTGACTGGTTCAACCCTTACCTGACTATGAACTTCGAGACCGAAGCTGACATTATCCGTTCCCTTGGCAAGATTGCTGAAAATGGCCACTTGGTCAAAGGCTACAAGCCTGTTTACTGGAGTGTTGTTGGTGCCTCCGCTCTGGCTGAAGCAGAAGTGGAATACCAGGATAAAACTTCTTTCCAGATTGATGTGCGTTATGCCGCTGTTGATCAGGGCGCTGTACTGAATGCCTTTGATCGTGATGAAGATGGCGAAGGTGAAATCGCCGCGGTTATCTGGACGACGACTCCCTGGACCCTGCCTTCTTCTCAGGCAGTAACAGTTGGCGCTGACTTAGGTTATGCACTGGTTCAATGTGAGATCAACGGTGAACCTGCACGTCTGGTGCTGGGCGAAGAACTGTTGGAAGGCGCTATGCAGCGTTACGGTTGTGAGACTTATAAGATTCTCGGCCGCACTGTCGGTGCCAAGCTCGAAAACCTGATGGTTCATCATCCGTTCTATGGTAAAGAGTTGCCAATCATTTTGGGCGACCACGTAACTACCGACGCCGGCACTGGCTGTGTACATACTGCACCTGACCATGGTGTGGATGACTTTAATGTTGGTAAAAAGTACAACATTGGCACACTGAACTATCTGGATGATCACGGAATGTTCCGCACACAGGTAGAACTGTTTGCCGGCGAACATGTTTACAAGGTTGATCCCAAGGTTGTTGCTGTTCTGGAAGAGAAAGGCCGCCTGCTGGCGCAATCCAAGATGGAACACAGCTACCCTCACTGCTGGCGTACCAAAACTCCGCTGATTTTCCGTGCGACTCCTCAGTGGTTTGTCAGCATGACTAAAGAAGGTCTGTTGGATACCGCTATGGCTTCTCTGGAAGGTGTGAAATTCACTCCTGATTGGGGTCGCAATCGTATGGAGTCCATGCTGGGTCAGAGTCCTGACTGGTGTGTATCCCGTCAGCGTACCTGGGGTGTACCTATTACTCTGTTTATCCATAAGGATACGGAAGAGCTGCATCCGCAGACTGCTGAGCTGGTGGAAAAGGTTGCCCTGCTGGTAGAGAAAGAAGGAATGGATGCCTGGTTCGACCTGAATCCGGAAGACATTCTTTCCGCTGATGATGCTGCTAACTATGTGAAGGTAACGGATACTCTGGATGTATGGTTCGATTCCGGCGTAACCCATCACTCTGTGTGTGATCGTCGTGAAGAGTTGCAGACTCCCGCTGATCTGTATCTGGAAGGTTCCGACCAGCACCGTGGCTGGTTCCAGTCTTCTCTGAAGACCGGTATCGCCATGAATGGCGTACCTCCTTACAAGGCGCTGCTGACACACGGCTTCACTGTAGACCCTAAGGGTCGCAAGATGTCCAAGTCTCTGGGTAATGTTGTTCCTCCACAGAAGGTTGTGAATAGCCTCGGCGCTGATATTCTGCGTCTGTGGGTGTCTTCCACCGATTACACCACTGAGATGACTGTTTCTGACGACATCCTCAAGCGTGCAGCAGACAGTTATCGCCGTATTCGTAATACCGCTCGTTTCCTGTTGTCCAACCTGAATGGTTTCAACCCTGAAACTGATGCGGTGGACTGGAGCGAAATGCTGCCACTGGATCGCTGGGCTGTGGATCGTGCACTGAAGCTGCAGGAAGACATTCTGTCCAGCTATGATTCTTATAACTTCGTAAATGTGTACCAGAAGGTTCACCATTTCTGTGCGCTGGATCTGGGTAGCTTCTATCTGGACATCATTAAGGATCGCCAGTACACCACTCAGACTGACAGTCTGGCTCGTCGCAGCTGCCAAACAGCAATGTTCCATATCATGGAAGCATTCGTACGCTGGATTGCTCCTGTACTGAGCTATACCGCTGATGAGATCTGGCAAGTTATGCCGGCGGGTGAGCGAGGGGAAACTGTTCATACTCAGGAGTGGTACACCGGGCTTGTGGCTTTGGGTGAAACCGAACTGTCTCGTGAATACTGGGAGCAGGTTATGGTGGTGAAAACCGCTGTCAACAAAGCCATGGAAGATGCCCGTAATGGTGGTGCTATCGGCGGCAGCCTGCAGGCGGATGTCACTCTATATGTTTCAGATGAACTGAAAACACAGCTTGAAAAGCTGGGTGATGAGCTGCGCTTTGTTCTGATTACCTCTCGTGCCGATGTGGCTGCTCTGACCGATGCTCCTGAAGCTGCGGTTGAAACTGATGTAGCTGGATTGAAGGTTGTTGTTGGCAAATCTGAACATGAGAAGTGCGAGCGCTGCTGGCATCACCGGGAAGATGTTGGTTCTAATGAGAAGTACACCGACCTGTGCGGCCGTTGTATAACCAACGTGGAAGGTGAGGGCGAAACCCGCCACTTTGCATAATTAAAGATACTTTCTCTGGAAATAAAAATGCCAACATGTGAAAGCGTGTTGGCATTTTTTATGGGTATTAAACTTTCTACAAAGCCACAGCCAGTTTAAATAATGACACCTTTACGGAAGTGTGGCTTGTAACGGCTGCGGGCTTCCTTGAGGTAAACCTCATACTGCATTGCCATAAAGCGCTCAAATTCAGGCAGAATTTTGGGGAGATTGTCTGTCGATGGGTTTCTTGCGTGTTCATCAATCATGCGTGCGAACATCTCAGTAAATCCGATATAGCCCGGTGGTACTGACTCATCTATTTGACCGAGCATTTCATAGAACTCTTGATTTATACTCATACCGTCCTTGCCCAGGTTGGCAAGAAGTTCAGATATCGCTTGTTTGTGCTGGGTGGTGTATCGGATAAGAGGGTTGCCACCATCTTGTTTTGTTAACTTATCGAACTCTTCAGGCTTGGCAGACCATGCGGGGATTTTTTGCATGTGCCCACCCCTCCAGCCATTGTATTTGGCATATATGTAGGTGAGAGTGTTATTTCCTGGTTGTTCCCACCAGTTATGAACGCTGGCAATAGAAGCACTGGCTCCAAGATTTACACTGCCTATAGGACCTGTTGGAATGCTTAGGCTGTCTGGTGCAGAGAACCCTATACTGTCATTGGCCAGTATCCGGGTAAATTGCAGGCGCCAGCCTTTATGGCGTTTAACCAAATGGCACTCTATTCTCATTCCTGCTTCGATAGATAAACTGGACATCTGGGGGATTAGCTCGGAGAGTGCCGAAAGGGCGAATTCGGGTATGTCGCTATCTTCTGAACTATTCCGGCCTTTAGTTTTTTCTATAGCGGCTTGCAGGGTTTTCATAGCCAAGGCCGTCGTGGTTGAGCCTGAATTAATATTCAGGCCAAACGTGAAATAGTTACCATCATTGTCTGGGTTAACATGTTTACCAATGATTGAATGCTTAATATCTGCGGAAATCCCTACATTGGTTTTTGGTATGACCAGACTGAGCTTCATTGAGGCTGTCTTCTCCGTACTCTTGGCAACGGAAGCTGCAGTCAAGCTCTGGCGAACATGTTTATTGTCTTTCAGGCTGAGTTGGGGAGTGTCTAATGATGGTTCAATATTGTCCTGAAGGACTTTATTAAATACCGGGTCATCGCCCTCTGGTGTTTCTCCTGGAAGGAATGTGTCTTTGTAGAGCTGGTGCAAGTGGAAAAATGAGTAGATATGTGCGGCTATAAACTCCCCTCTGTCTTTAGCTCCATAGACTTTTTGCAAGCTGTGTTTGGCTGTATGAAAAGGCGTTTGCGAAGACTCTTCACCAACACGACCCTCCATGGCATTAACCGTGAAATAATACATATCCCGCTCAATAAACTGGTCGACCATGGCTTTCTTTAAGACTTCCCGAATAGCCAGTCTCTGCTCTTTGCAGGCTGTTTGTTCACGAAAGGATATCTCTGAATCAGGGTTCTGGTTCAGTTCCAGTTCTTTCTCTCTAAGATCTTTTAAGGTTTCCGCCTGTTCATCCATCCAGGTTGCAGCATCCTGACTGCTTTTGCGCAAACTGATAACACCATCCTCTTCTTTGAAATTGGAGAATAGAATTTGTTCCTGATCGGTAAGAGGATTGACTGCCCTATCTTCAGGTTCCTGAGTATCTGATGACGTGTCTGCATCTCCTGCAGGCTGTATTGGGTTGACAGATTCGCTTGAGATACCACTTCGTAGTTTCAAATCATAGTATCGAAGTTCCTCTATCGGTGAAGCCGGAACCATGAATGATATGTATTTCCTGTGTTTTTTGGGAGGAGCTGCTTTGTCTGGGTTATTGCGCAGCATATAAAGAAGATTTGTTTTTGTTTTAAAGTGTGTAGCTTTGTTCTGTATTGCTACCTCACTTTTAATAACGCCAGCCAGTGCTTTGACCTTAAGGCTTGTGGAAAAAGCGTGTTGTTTAAAGTTGGCGTAGTTTACACGTCTGTCCTGAGAAACTCTTATTTGGTCTCCAGGGTGAATAACGCCTAACTCCGCCAGCCTTTGTGAAAGAAGTTGGCCATCAGCTGTTACTTTTTGCTGTAGATTACGTGCTCTGCGTGAATCAATGCTGCCCTTGGTGTTTGCCGCTACATGGCTTAGTGTTCCCATAAGCATGGGAACCAAATCATTGCTGCGGAATTGGACAAAGTCTTCAAGGTTTTGGAATATTCGCCCACTAGAATGAGCTGTCCCTGCTTCGATTGCAGCTGAAATAACTTTGTCATCCCCCCCGGTCACTGAGAGGGAAGGTTTAACGATATGACACTCTATGATTTTCGTATCGTCGTTGCCAGTAACTTTGAAGGTATATTCGAGCTTTGCTCCTACCGAGATGCCACTTATTCCTGCAATGGAAGCTGCACCGCCAACATCAATAGATACTGTAAAGGTTTTTTCGCTGCCGCCTTTTTCAAGAAATCGTAATTGTCTATAGAACTCTTTCTCAAAACGCGCCTTGGTACGATTAAGGATTTGCGAGTCTATTTGGTCTCTCAAGAGGTTAAGAGTTTGGCTGTTGAGTCTTGAGTTTGTTAGCTTGGCAGCTTCTTCCAGAATTTTTCTCAGTTCAACCAACAAGGTATCGGAGAGGTCATCTTTTTCTTCGGGAAGATTGGCAACCTTGTTTTCCAGAATCTTTAAGCCTTCAACAGCTTTTTGGTCGTTAGTCATCAGTGTCTTTAAATGGCTGGTGACTTCTTTAAGATCCGCAACTGAGAGCTGTTCGTCTTTTAGCAGGACTCTGAGTTCAGGGTGATTATCTATGTGGCGTGCAACGTTGACAACCGGGTGTGTTGAACCAGGTTCATTCCTTCGAGACCGTTCCAGATCCTGCATTCTGAGCTGGTCAATTTTTTTCAGCGCTATGGGTAAATGCCTCTCCAGGTTTTCTGAAGATAACTCCTCTTTAAATTCTTCAGCCACTTGAAGGGATTCTTCGTGTTGTTCTCGGATACTTTCAAGAGTGTCCATAACTATAGGCACAGTGTGTTCGGGGGTAGAGAGGTTAATGTCCTCCCCCATGAACAAGTTGGCATACTCTATTAAAGGGCTATCCGGGAGGTGAGAGGCTCTGGCATTAAGGCGAGCCTTAATCTGCAGAAGCCCTTTGCCCATTTTGATTCTGTCATCATTGGAGAGTGGTTCACCTGTTTTAAAGCATTCCAGCACATAGCTGCCAAAGCCTGTACTAAGAAAGATCGCCAGAGCCCGTGGAGTGTACTCTTTCATCAGCGTACTGAATTCTTCGACACCTTCCTGGGTGGCGAGTGCTTCAGGGGTTTCATCAACCAAAGCTCTTAGCAGGGATTTAAGTTCCTTCTTTTTATCTGGGTGGAGACTGTTGCCATGGAGCAGGCTTTCCAGCAGATACTGGAGTTCATCATCATCTGTCGTTTCATCTGATAAATCATTGAGAATCAGGGCATGTTTTTTAGCGATTTCCAGAGTTTCGCTTTCACTCACGTTGTTGCCTTGTTCCATTAATGCAGTAAGGAAACTGGTGTTTTTTTGCATCTCCCGGAGTCTGGTCACAACCCTGCTGCTGATAGCCTGTTGCAGCTGCAGACGGAAAACCATGGGGTGTTTGGCAAAGTGGCTTTGCACTGGTGCTTCTGAATGAGACCAGCGGCGGCTGGGGCTTCTCTTAAGGGGCGGCTGCTCTCCTCTTTCAACCAGAGTACCACGACGTAAGGTTGAGGGGCGTGCAAACCGGCGAGGCGAGACAGAGCGATTTTGACCGTCCATGGCAATTGTGCTTTCCAGCAGGTTGTATTTATTTATTATGGATCAGGATTCTAAAATGGTTGGTGCTGTGGCGTGGGTGGTGGTTAAAATACAGGCCATTAAAATCTGGATTGGAAATCATGCATGGTTCGCAGTAAGCGGCTTTTTGCTACCTCTTTATTTGTAAGTCTGTTGATTATCGTCGCAGATCAGCTTCTTAAAGGCTGGTTTGATAATAATTTCTTTATGTATCAACAGGTTATTGTTGTCCCTGATTTCTTTAGTTTGACTCTGGCCTATAACAAGGGCGCAGCATTCAGCTTTTTAAGTACAGCTGGAGGCTGGCAGCGTTGGTTTTTTGTTGCTGTGGCTGTTGGCGTTAGCTCGGTTCTAACCTTCTGGCTTGCCAGGCTGGAAGAAAAGCAGAAGCTACAGGCTGTTGCTTTGACCCTTATTCTTGGCGGAGCTGTGGGAAACCTGATAGACCGAGCCTTTTTAGGCCATGTGGTCGATTTTATTCTGGTGCATTACAAACGGGAGTGGTTTTTTCCGGCTTTTAATTTGGCCGATATTGGTATTACCACTGGTGCCGGATTAATGATTCTCGATATGATTATTAATCCTGAAGTCAAAAAACAGCAGTAAACAGGATTTTGCAATAATGACGATAACAGCGGAGCAGGGCGTACAGACAATACAGGCGGGAAGCAAAGTGACCCTCCATTTTTCCCTGAAGCTGGAAAACAACGACGTAGTCGACAGTACCTTCGACCGGGAACCAGCCACTCTTGTGATTGGTGATGGCAATTTACCCGCAGGCTTCGAAAAGTGCCTTTATGGTCTGGATGCTGGCGCTAGTGAAATATTCAGGATTAAGCCTGAAAATGCCTTTGGGCAGCATAACCCCAGTAATCTTCAAACAATCGGACGTAGCCGTTTTTCTCCTGATATGGATTTAGAAGAAGGGTTGGTGATCTCTTTTGCTGATCAGGCTGGCAGTGAATTACCTGGTGTTGTTAAGGAGTTTGACGAGCAAACGGTGACCGTGGATTTTAATCACCCTTTGGCTGGTAAGGCCTTGATTTTTGATGTGGAAATTATCTCTATAGATTGATTTTCAGCCACTTATCCTCCCCTTCAGGCCGTTTATCGGCCTGAACCTCTCCTGTTCTGATGGTTTCAATGTCCCTGCCTAGGCTGTGAATAACGGCGAAGAAGGTACAGGGAGGTGCCCATGCCTGTTTTCAATGGGCTTGCCAAAAGAAACCAGAGTGGCCTTACTCTTCCAGAATTGCTTTGGGCCATGGCCTTATTTGGTGTCCTTATTGCTGCAGGTGTTCCCTCCATGGTTGGTATGACCAATCGCTTGGAGGCGGAATCTGCCTTCCGTAATTTTCGCGGTGCTGTCTCTTATGCGCGAGCAGAAGCCATTGTTCGCCGTGCTAATGTCGTTCTTTGCCCAAGACAAGCTAATACTGAAATGTGTCATGCCGGTGGCATCGGCTCTGATGATGAAGAGGAGCGGGTTTGGAAGCAGGGTTGGTTACTGTTTGTTGATCGTGGCAATTCCCCATCATCCATTGATGAGAGTGAAGGCGATCAGATTCTTAAAGTTTACGATGAAGTTGATGACACTCTGGATATCATCATCACCAACAGTGGTAGCGGCCAGCTGGACAATGTCCGTTTCACCTCGAAAGGAGGGAGTGCTCCTTCGACTCTTTCAGTATTGATCTGTCTGAAAGATGAGTACGACGATGTAGATTTTGCCGGGCTTACAGTTGTTCATCATGGGCGAGTACGTATGTCTGATCGGGATGAAGCTCAGGAGGACTGCAATGCGATTTAATTGCGTAAGGGCTGGTAAAGAGCGTGGCTTCAACCTAGTTGAAAACTTGGTGACGCTCTTTGTGCTGTCAGTTGGGTTGCTGGGTGTTGCAGGCATGCAGGCTGTTGCCATGAAAACACAGCAGACCAGTCATTACTACCATAAAGCCCTCTCTCTGGCTCAGGGGTTCTCAGATCGAGTAAGAGCCAATATGGAAGCGGCTAAGGCTGGTGCTTATGACCTGAAGAGTCCTGCTGAAGGAGTGAGCCTTTCTATGGACTCTGATTGTACTGCGAATGGTTGTACGCCAATTGAAATGGCTGGGCATGACATCACCGAATGGCGAGATACTGTTGAGAGAGTGCTTCCTAAAGGGAATGCCTATGTTTGCCAAGACAGTACTCCCAGCCAGGATCCGGAAGATTATTACGGCGATCCATTTACTGTGATTCCCAATTCTTGCGATGGCCAGGGGGATACTTACGTCATTCACATTGTTTGGGATATGGATCCAAAACGTGATGGGGTAGTGGTTCTGACATCAAATCCTGAAAAGTCTGATGGCCATTTCATTATGGTTTTCGAGCCGTAGGTAAAGGGACAAGGAGCGTGTTATGAAAGGATTTCAGCGCGGTTCTCTTATGGTTGAGGTGATGGTTTCCAGCTTGATTGGAACCCTGCTTCTCTATGGTGCCCTCTCCATTATGCTCAATAGCCGGATCAGTTTTAAGGCCAGAGAAGGGTTGTCTCGTATTGAGGAACGTGGTCGGCTGGCAGTGGAAATTGTGGCTGATGATATTCGATTAGCTGGCTATAAAGGTTGTGTATCAAGTGGCGGGCAGGACATTATCAGAGCCGTAGACATTTCCTCGGACTGGGTTCAGCCGGAGCTTGGTGTCAGAGGGTGGGCCTTCAGTAATACTGAGTATGGTGATGATCTGGATGTTCACTCCCTCCAGCAGTCTGCCTTTACAACCGGCAACTGGCAGCCTAATGACCCCGGGAGTAAAGGTACGGGTATTGATATGCTCCAGAGAAGTGATGTGCTGGAGCTTTGGGTGGCTCAGCCTTTTGTTATGGATATTTCCGGGGCAACAATAACTGATTCCCTGAAACAGCTTACCGCGGTTCCTTCAACTATGGATGGTTTTCCTGATAGTAGCGAAGCGGATCCAGAGAGGTTGCTGTTGGTCAGTGACTGTTCCAGAAATATTCTGGTAAAGGCTGATTCCTTTGGTTCTACTGGTTTGGTTACTCTTGATTCTATAAAGACCAATAGTCATTCCTCACAACTAACATCCATGAGTCAACCTCAAGCCGTGATGATCCAGGGAATTATGTATTACCTCTCGATTCCCTCGGATCGTGATCGACCCTCTCTTTATAAGAAAGAAGTCAACGCAGATGGCACATACAGAAATGCCATAGAAGTATTGCCCGGAGTTTTGAATCTTCAGTTCCAGTTTGGTGAAAACACAGATACAGAGCTTTCGGCGGATCGTTATGTTGATGCCAATGAGGTCAGTGACTGGTCGAATGTGATCAGTGTGCGTATTTATATGCTGGTGGAAACTGAGATTGAGGACGCTGTTCCCGATGGCATGGAGTTCTTCTTCTTTGGACGAACCTATTCCCCTGCGAACTCTCAGGATAAAAGGATTCGCAGGGAGTATACGACAACCGTAACACTCAGAAACCGGTCACTAGGATTGATTGTGACAGGCGATGCTGATGAATCAGCTCCGTGAGGGTAGCGCGATGAAAGGATATCAGAGCCCATCTCACCAAAAAGGCGCAGCTCTGGTTGTTGCCATGGTCTTGCTGACGCTGTTAACCCTGATGGGTACAGACAGTATGAGAACCTCAATGCTGGATATGCACTTGAGCAAGGGTTTCCAGGATCAGAATCATGCGTTCCAGGCAGCAGAAACAGGCTTGAGGCTGGCGGAAGAAGTTTTGCAAAGTGCACAAAGTGGTAACGAAGCAGAAACACTGTTAGCCAGCGCAAATATCCATCTGGAAACCAGCACAATTGATTACCACGACAGTATCTATTGGAATTCAAAGGATTTTTACGACAATGACTACCTTGTGAAAATTGTTGTGAAACGGTGGCGATTCATTGCTGACAGCCTTTCTGTTGGTTCTGAAAATCCAACAGGTATTCAATATTACCGTGTGACTGCCCGTGGAACTGATGCGGGCTACGCAAAGTATTTAGATGACGGGAATGGCGAGAACTATAGAAAGAGTCGTTCCATTGTTGTTTTGCAAAGCATCTATGCCGTTCGGCATGACTAATATAAGAATGCGACAGGGAGGATAAGGATATGCGACTGTCGACGCTTGCGGTTTTTTCATTACTGCTGGTGGGAACCAGGACACCAGCTTTGAATCTCTCTGAAACACCTCTGTTTCTTGCAACAGGCTCACTGCCTAATGTCTCTTTGATGCTGGATGATTCTGGTTCAATGGACTGGGAGATTTTGAGTAACAACCATTATCGGTATTGCTCATTTCTTCCGGCCATTGTACCTACCTTGAACGTATCTGATCCGCCAATTGATACATCTAGTGATAACGATGACAAGGTCTGTTTTTATGAGCATGAAAACTATGGAGGGGCAAAAAGGTGCTATAAGCAGTCAGGAGGAATTCCGGCAAGTATAAATGATACATGGTCTTCTATCAGGGTTCGCTCGGGATATGGTGTGCGCGTATTTGAGCACTTCGCTAAAGGCGGTATTACGACAGATATAGCTTCTGACAGAGTGAGAATGCCAACGGGGTTTGATGACCTTGTATCAACCTTTGAAGTTTATACAACCAACCCCCCAAGCCCTGACAGCAGTTGCGTGAACAATGAATTTGATAGTGGTGGTCGTTTTTATCCTCATAATGGGATTTCCGCCTTTTACATGTTTGGCAGCTATTCCAACTACAACACCACAGATGTTAATTTTTTTGATGAAGAATATGGGGACTGGCGCATTTTTGCCAGTGCTTTGAATGTTCTCTACTTTGACCCAGCCGAGAACTATGCACCATGGGATGGCTATCCCGATGCCTCCTTTACTTCCGGGCGCATGCACCCCCATCCTTCAAATGGAAGTTATGCCACCACCCGCGATTTAACGGGTTCCTTCTATGCGGTTGCTAATAACTCGGCTGGCTTCACTGGGAGCAAGCCTGTTCAAGGGGATGCGAATTACTCATCAACACCCAATGAATTTATTGATGCCTGGGATAATCACATCCTTTACCAGATCAATGGTTCATCAATTTCCCGGTGGAGCGTGACGTTCACTCTTGAAAATGATTCGCTGGGTGAAAATGTTGTACGACGCTCGGTTCGCCTTTCTGATATAACCAATGCATCGGAAGTCAGTGCTATTAAGCAGAACTATGCTAACTGGTATCAGTATTACCGTAAGCGGTTATTCTCGGCGGCTTCTTCTGTAAGTTCCTTGATTTCGACGACACCGAACTATCGTTATTCTCTGGGTTATATCAACCGTTCAAGCATGGTGTTTAATGCACCGGCTAATAATGATGATCTGGATACTCACAATACAAACCTTCTGGATGAGATGTTTTCCTCCTATCAGGGCAGCGGTGGTACACCATTGAGGGCGGGACTTGACCGTGTGGGGAATTACTATAAAACCACAGGTGCAAGCGCTCCCATTACTGAACACTGTCAGCAGAAT
This sequence comes from Parendozoicomonas sp. Alg238-R29, assembly GCF_947331445.1. Lineage (GTDB taxonomy): Bacteria > Pseudomonadota > Gammaproteobacteria > Pseudomonadales > Endozoicomonadaceae > Sansalvadorimonas. The sequence continues at coordinate 41,096 of NZ_CAMZOG010000023.1, forward strand.
TTCTCAATACTGTTTACCGACGGATATTGGGGAGGTTATTTTTCAAACGGAGCAATCGGTAACTCCGATGGTGATCCGTATTCAGACACTGTCGCAGATATTGCTCATTACTATTATAAGGAAGATCTTCGCCCGGATTTGGAAGATAGCGTACCTACTTCACCGACTAATAGCGCCGAACATCAGCATATGTCAACTTTCACTGTAGCCTTTGGAGTGGAAGGTGATCTGACAGATGGAGACAGAGATGGTTGGCCTGACCAAGGCGGCGTAAACCTCACGGAGAGCTCTGATTGGGGAAATCCTCATAACTGGAGTGGCGGTGAGAAGATTGATGATATGTGGCATGCGGCCTTTAACAGTAAAGGCCTCTATACCTCTGCCAAAACCCCTGCCCAGGTTGTGGAAGGTTTGTCTTCCGCGTTGGCTGAGGTTGCTCAACGCATGGGGTCTGCTGCCTCTATAGCCACAAGCTCCGGCAGCTTGAGAAGCAGTAGTAGTGTTTATCAAGCCCGTTTTAACAGTGGGGTGTGGAATGGTGACCTTTGGGCTTTGCCATTGGAAGCTGATGGAGCCGTGAGCACTACGCCTAGTTGGCAGGCTGGTTCTTTGCTGGATGCGCGAAGCTATAACAACCGAGTGATTCTAACCTCAGATAAAAACAGCTCGAACACATTAGTTGGTGTCCCCTTTCGTCACAGTGGCTCCACGCTGTTGTCCGATGATTATATCGGGCGGCTGAGTGCAGGGATGACGTCTCTGGGTATCAATGGCTCTGTGGATGATTATGCTGATGCTCTGACTGACTTTATACGGGGGGACACATCTAACTCCGGTGGTGCGCCACAGGTGACATGGACAAAATGTGCTGATGAAGGCAGTGTCTGCAGTGTGTCTGGCACCCAGACGGTACGCTACGGGGTCAATAATCGGTGGGTCACTCTGCTAATGGACACATCAGTGCTGTGTGCCAACAGTGTCTTTGGTGATCCCGCGCCGTCTGTTGCAAAAGCCTGCTATTTAGGCACAACAACCAACTATGGATTTCGGGATAAAGCCTCCAAGCTTGGAGATATTGTTCATTCCGACCCTGTGTATGTAGGTGCCCCAAGTGCCTTGTTAAATGACTCTGGCTATCAGAGTTTTAAAAACAATTATGCAACCCGTACTCCTATGGTTTATGTGGGCGCTAACGATGGCATGCTCCATGGGTTTCATGCTGAAACGGGGCAGGAGGTTTTGGGGTTTGTACCTCACACACTGGTGAGTAAACTCCATCACTTGGCCGACCCGAACTACAACCACAAATATTATGTGAATGGCTCCATCACCGTTGGAGATGTGTGTGCCGGCACACCAAGCTGTAACTGGAAGAGCTTGCTGGTGAGCGGCCTGCGCTCCGGTGGTAAAGGTATTTTTGCTCTGAATGTGACTGATCCCAGCCTGTTTTCAGAAACGCAGGCATCTAACATTTTCCAGTGGGAATTTAATTCAGAAAATGATGCGGATATGGGCTTCAGTTTTTCTCGTCCTCTCATAGTAAAACTGCCTACCGGGAGATGGGGGGTAATTACAGCGAATGGATATGACAGCACCAATGGAAAAGCCGTGCTGTTTATCCTGGATGCACAAACCGGTGAGCCTATTGCTGGTGGCGGAAAAATTGATACAGGTGCCAACGGTTCAAATGGCCTTTCCAGCCCAACAGCTGTAGATACCGATCAGGATGGTGATGTGGACTTTGTTTATGCGGGAGACTTGAAGGGTAACTTATGGAAGTTTGATTTACGTTCTTCAAACGCTGCGAACTGGGGTGTTGCTTATAGTTCAAGCGGTAATCCTTTACCCCTGTTTACTGCAGGTGCCGGTAAGCAAATAACGACTGCACCGGAAGTCGGGCATCATCCCACAGAAACCGGATTCATTATTTATTTCGGTTCTGGTCAATATATGGAAGTTGATGATAACCAGGTTCTTGGGGAACCAACCCAAGGCTTTTTTGGAATATGGGATGATAATCGAGAAGATAATAACTTCTCCTCTTCTATCACAATGTCAGACTTGTTGGTTCAAACTATTCTGGCAGAACAAGAGTTTTATCCCAGCGATACCAATGGAGATGGTGTTAATAACAGCAATGATGATGGAGTAAGGTTCCGGGCGACCTCCAATAATGAAATTTGTTGGAGTGATTGTGATTCTGGCCCAACCCACAGAGGATGGGTATTGAATCTGGAGCTTGCCGGTAATAATCGTGGTGAACGGCAAGTTACCAACTCTGTTCTGCGAAATGGTCGTGTTGTATTTACAACATTGTTGCCATCTGGTGATGCATGCGAACGAGGTGGCACAAGCTGGCTAATGGAACTTAGTGCCACCGATGGAAGTTACCTATTCGAACCACCATTTGATATTAACCAGGATGCTGAGTTCGATAGTGATGACTTGAATTATGCCAATTGGACCGCGGAAACACTGGTGAACTTTTGTCCGGATAGTGATTGTCAGTCTCCTTCTGGAATTCATAACGACGGAATCGTTCAGACTCCCGCCATTATCTCTTGTGGCAGAGGAATGGAATGTAAATATCTGAGTGGCTCTGATGGTTCTATTGAGAAGGTTGATGAAAACCCTGGTGGCAATAGCCTCGGACGGCAGTCATGGAGAGAGCTGAGAGGAGATTAAAAATGAAATGGATTCTATCTGTTCTAATGCTGTGTTTTTCCTTGTCTGGTTATGCTGAGGAAAAACAATTGACGAAAGGCGTGCTAAAAGGAATTAATGATAATACTCGCTCCCTGATAATTGGCAGTGCGGGAAAAGAATACCCAATGACAGATGACGTCAGAATTGAGTCACCCTATTTAAAGTCAAAACATTACTTTCTTTTGCCAGGACTCACACTCTCTCTTCATTCTTTAGACGGTAAAAAGGTGTCTCGTATTGTTATCCATGGGCCATACTCATTATTACGTAAGGCTGTAATGCATTAATACGTACCGATAACTCGTGTTAATCAGAAAGAAACCTGCTAGAGGGGATTTGATTACAGCCGTTTGACATGGGTTGTTCAGCAGTCGAAGTGCAGAATTATGGCAGTAGTAAAAGCAGTAAAGCCAAATGGATTTACCCTCTTTGAGCTTCTTATCGTTCTTGCGATCGTTAGCATTCTTATGTCGTTCGCATACCCCTCTTATCGTGATTACATAATCAGGGCTAGCCGTTCCGACGCCCATGTCGCTATTCAGAAGGTAGCTATGGCGGAAGAAAGGGTTTATGCCGTGCATAGTCAATATACTGCGAATATGGACTCTCTTGGGGGAAGAGAATCCCAGGAAGGTCTTTATACTCTGTCTGCCGTCACTGGTATCTGGAGTGGTTCAAATTGTGCTCTGGCCGTCAGTGATACGACAGCAACCAATTCTTACACCATCTTTGCTATGCCCGTTACGGGCAAGTCTCAGGAAAGCGACAGTGACTGTACATGTGTTTATTTTGACAGTCGCGGTGTCAAGGGCTCGACCGGAGCTCGTGATAACCCCAAAGACTGCTGGTAACAGCGCTGTTTAACCACCTGCCTGCTCCTCCTTCTCCAAACTAAACTCAAAAGTGTATATCTGCGTCTTTTTATCAGGAAGTAGTTGTGTAGATGTCTGATAGTCGAGTCTGGAAAGTACTCGTATTGAATGGCACTGAGGATGACTGTGCGGTTTGGTCGAGTACCTTAGAAAAGTCAGGTGGGGACTTTGAGTTCTCCTACCCGACTAGTCTCGACCAATATAAATCACTTCTGAACGAAAAAACTTTTGATCTTATTGTTGCCTACGACTTATCGGATCCAATTGTCGCTCCTGATAAGTCTTTGATTCATCAGAAAAACATCCAGCCCCAGACGCCTTTATTTATTGTTTCATCTGAGTATTCATCTGCCACTGTCGTTAAATGGCTGAAAGCTGGTGCCTGTGATGTTGTTCCCCATGGCAACAAGGATCATATTGCTCTTGTCACTATGAGAGAGCTTAGTAGATCTTCTCATATGTCAACAAGTCTTTTCTCGGAAGAAGAAAAAGCAAACGACAGTGTGCGAGAAACTCTGGCGCAATTGCTTAGTACTCCAATGGGGAGTCGATCAGGAAAAACTTTCTTCATGATCGAAATACAAGACTGGGTTGGTTTAATCAGCAGGGTAGGAAAAGAAAAATCTTCCGTTATCCTGAAAGCCGTAACTGATATCATCCAACCTCACCTTGGTAATGACTCCCTGCTAGAAATCGTAGATGAAAAGTTTATTTACGCAATGGCAGAAGTTGGAGAAAAGCCTTCGGAAGAAATAGCACACGACATTACTCGTGGAATGGATCAGTTGTTTATTGATATTGATCAACACAGTTTACAAGTGGGAATCAGCATGGCTGTTGTACCGCTAGATTGCCCATTCGCAGATTATGAAGAATTGAATGCTCGTGCAAAAGAACTTTTACAGGAGGTTGAAGCTATGGGTGCGAATAAATTCAAGGTGTTCTCACAGGCCGTTGTTATTGAGAAGCAAGCTACGGAAGGTGATTCCCATGCCCTTGTGCAGCATGCCCTTGATAACAACAGTTTCCAATTGTACTTCCAGCCTGTTGCCAGCTTGAGTGGTGATAAGGAAGAACATTACGACGTATTGCTGCGGATTATTGATCCTCAGGGCAAGAATGTATCTGCCGGTAAATTTATGGGGCCGATAGATCGTACGCCATTGGCTGAGAAAATTGATAAGTGGGTAATTCTGCACAGTATTAAGCGCTTGATTGAGCATAAGAAAAACGGTGGCGGCTCGCACTTGTTTATCCATTTAAGTGGAGCAACGATTCAGGACAACAAGTTCTTGCCCTGGTTGTTCCTGTTGTTGAAAAAGGCGGGTGTGGCACCAAGCTCTTTAATATTCCAGCTAGGCGAAGAAAACATTGCCCGATTTAAAGATCAGGCTCTGAAAATGCTGAAGGGATTCAATAAAATTGGTTGCAGAACCAGTATCAGCCATTTCGGTACCACTATGAATCCAATGCGTATCGCAGAAGAGCTGGAAACAGATTACATCAAACTAGATGGCAAGCTGACGGAGGCACTTTCCGGAGATGCCGAACAGGAACAACCAGTTCAGGAGATGATTGAAAAACTACAGGAACTGGGAAGGAAGACCATTGTACCTCAAATCGAAAACCCGAATGTGATGACCAAGGTTTGGAGAACCGGAGCTGCTTATGTGCAGGGTTACTTCCTGCAGAAGCCAAAGCCTGATATGGACTATGACTTCAGTGCAGATGAGTAATGGGCAGGTGTCATCGCATCAGATCAGAGATGGAGTTATGCTCTATTCCTGCACTTCATGTTCGTCTAATTCAAGCTTCTTCAGTCGGTATCGAAGAGCTCGAAATGTTATCCCCAGCTGTTTTGCAGCTGCCGTTCGATTCCAACGGGTGGCTTCAAGGGCTTGCAGAATGGCCTGTTTTTCTATTCCCTCAAGATAATCTTCCAGGCTGTCGAAACTTGCTGGTGGGGTTGCAACTATCTCTTCTTCCGTATTCTCAGAAGTTTGAATCCTGCTCTGGTTATTCAGGTAAAGGTCAGCTGGTTCAATAATATCCTCCTCACAAAGCGTAAATGCCCGTTCGAGAATATTTTCCAGTTCTCTTACATTTCCAGGGTAGTTATAACTTGATAATGCCTGAATAGCTTCTTCAGATAACTCCGGAGGAGGAGTGTCGCATTCATCTCCCAACCTTGTAAGAAAGTATTTGGCCAGAAGAATAATGTCGTCACCTCTATCCCGCAAGGGAGGAACTTTCAGCTCAATAACATTGATTCGGTAAAATAAATCCTGCCGGAAACGCTCTTCCTGAACTTCACGACTCAGGTCTCTGTGGGTAGCACTGAGAATTCTGATATCTACAGACACTTCCTGCTGACTGCCAACAGGGCGGATTTTCTTCTCTTGAATAGCTCTTAACAGTTTAACTTGCATATGTAGAGGGAGGTCTGCCACTTCATCAAGAAACAAAGTGCCACCGTGAGCAGCTTGGAACAAACCTGTTTTGTCTGACACTGCACCGGTGAAGCTGCCTTTACGATGTCCGAAAAATTCACTTTCCATCAACTCGGAAGGTATTGCTCCGCAGTTGACGGCAATAAATGGCTGGTCATTGCGGGGGCCTTGCTCATGAATTATTCGGGCAACGATTTCTTTACCTGTTCCAGATTCACCATTGATATAAACGGGAGCTTGGCTGCGGGCTATTCGCACTATTTGCTTTTTCAGTGTTTGAATGGATGCTGAATTCCCCAGCATCTTTATTTTTGTTGCTCTGGTTTTTGTTTGGGACAGCTTCAGCGCCTGGTTCACCAGTTCTCGCAGACGAGGAAGTTCTACTGGTTTCGATACGAAGTCAAAAGCTCCGGCTTTTAATGAAGTAATTGCTGTATCCATGCTACCGTATGCTGTGATAACGGCCACAGGAGTTTCCGGGCAATGTTGCTGAATAAACTGGACCAGTTCTATACCGTTGCCATCAGGCAAGTTCATATCTGTCAGACACAGATCAAACTTCTGCTCTTCAAGAAAGTGTTCCGCTTCACCCACTGTGGCCGCAGCTTCCGTATCGAGTTTCATTCGGCCAAGGGTGATTTCCAGTAGTTCCCGGATATCCGGTTCATCATCAATAATCAGAACGCGTGGAGGATTCATTCCGCTTCCCTTATTATTATTCCAATACAGCCAGAGCGCATGGGTATCCCGTTAGTAAATGATATGGTTATCTTATTCGATTCGTTTGTTTGGATGCGCAAACGAAATACGGAATGTGCATCCTGACTCTTTCCCTGAAGGAAGCAGTTCAAGACTTGCCTGATTGGCTTCACACAATTCTCGGCTGATATATAACCCAAGCCCAGTACCGTTTTTATCTGTGGTAAAAAATGGATCAAAAATACTGTCGATCTGGTTGTCAGGAATACCGGGGCCCTGGTCGGTAATTTCCAGCCATGGATGCCCAGAAGGGCTGACTCCTGTTTGCAGTGTCAGCCATGCAGTACCGGTTTCCTGCATGCTGTACCGTAAGCCGTTCAGGCAAAGGTTCATGATCACTTGATGCAGTTGTTTGTTATCAAACCGAGCCATCAGTTCTTTGGTTGCTGGAGAAAAATAAATTTGCGGGTTATCAAAACCAGTAAAGTGTTCTTCATGAACAAAGTGATTTATCCATGCATTTAAGTCTAGTAATTCTGGATTCCAGTTTTCCTTTCGGGAAAGCTGTAAAATCGTTTCGATAATGTCATTCATGCGCCGACTGTGTTTATGAACAATATTCAGCAGCTTCTGGTCGGCTTTATCAAGGTTTTCAGATTCAGACAGCAACTGGGCTGAATGGCTGATGGCGCCAAGGGGGTTTCGTATCTCATGGGCAATACTGGCTGTCAGTTGTCCCAGGGCTGCCAGTTTCAGCTGCTGAGCATGTTGAGACATGGTGGCCTTATCATCGAGAAAGATCAGTACATAAACATCAGCGTCATAGGCCAGTCGGGTAAAATTGGGCTGCACATCTGGTGTATCTGGGGTTGCCCTGAAACTTTCCTGTCTGAGTAAAGGGTTATCCCGCCATTGCCAGTAAGCGGATTGCAGCTCGCTAGACAAAGACGAAAGATCGCCGGATGTTTGGCTGCAAGCCAGCATATGACTTGCGGACTCATTCATCATAACAACCTGATCCGGTTCACGCAGAACCACAATGCCGGTGCGCATATGCTGCATAATACTTAGGCTGAGTTTCTGTAGGTCAACTGCCCGATTTTGGTTCAGTTTTGCAGACTTCTCCGTATTTTTCAGACGAAGGTTATAGCTTTGCATCATGAGTGCGGTAACAAAAAACAGAATACCTTTGAGTCCGGCGTCAATTTGCTGGGAGGTTTTCCCAATAGATCCTGTGTAATAATCAATAACCAGCAGAAAAATCGAAGCCATGGCTGCCAGCAAAATGCCTGTGCGCCCAGGGATTAGAATATTTCCAATAATAATGGGAACAAAAAGAAGGTTGGTCAGGCCGTTATCCTTATGGGTTCCCATAGTGAGAAGAATGCTCAGTAAAACGATATCCAGGAATGTAATGCCAAAGAGTGTAGTCTTTCCTGGGGGGGATCTGAAAAATATCAGAATACCCACAACCTGCAGCAGATAAACACTGCAGTACATCAATGCGTCGGTAGTACTGGCAGAGGCGAATAAACGTGGCGCTTCCGGCAGTATGACAATCAGAAAAAGAACAATTGCCAGCAGGAAACGGTAACTGTTGTAGAGGTTGTACACGCGATCAGGCAAAGGATGTTCGTGATCGGAGGACATAGAGTAAGGAGACAATATTCTTCTCTTCTTGCTTTTATACTGGTTATTGCTCTGGTGGATTCTACACATCCCCCTCGCCGCCGTGAACCACCGGATTTGCGAAGACGTCTACACCGTCACACTCAGTAGACCGTGTTTTAACACTGAAAATCAGGGCAAGAACTTATAGAATACTCAGCATTTGCATCTGACTCATTTGAGGTAATCATGGCCGCGACTCTGCGCGTTGCCCTTGCACAGCTGAATTTGCTGGTAGGAGATATCGAGGGAAATGCCCGCCGAATCGTTGAAGCTGCCGAGGAGGCGAGCTCTCAGCACGGCGCTCATATTATCGTCTTTCCTGAACTGACCCTGTGCGGATATCCGCCGGAAGATCTTTTACTGCGTCCGAGTCTTGATCTGCGTATTGAGAAGGCTTTGGATACTCTTGGCGAAGTGAGAGGTATTGATCTGGTTGTTGGTGTTCCTGTGCGAACTCACAGTGGGCTGGAAAATCAGGCCGTTGTTATTCGGGATGGAAACATTATTGCCAGTCATGCCAAGTGGCATCTACCCAATTACCGGGTGTTTGATGAAAAACGCTACTTCCATTCCGGAAGCTCCGCTGAAACATTTGACTGCTGTGGAGTGACTGTTGGTCTGACCGTCTGTGAAGATATCTGGTTCTCTGATCTTTCTGCAGAGCTGAAGGAAGAGGGCGCTGAAGTCGTTCTTAACCTGAATGCATCTCCGTTCCATGTCGATAAGCAGGATGAGCGTCATCAGGCTGTGAAAGAACGTTGCCTGGAAAACGATTTACCTGTTGTGTATGTGAACCAGGTGGGTGGTCAGGATGAGCTGGTCTTTGATGGTGGCTCTTTTGTAATGAACAAAGATGGGGAGATTGCGACATCTGCACCAACCCATGAGGAAAGTCTGCTTATCGCTGAATTTGATCAGCAGAGCGGCCTGTTTCTTCATAATGAAAAAGCGATGCTGAAGCCTCTGGAAGCCCGTATATACGACAGTCTTGTTCTTGGTGTGCGAGATTACGTAAATAAAAATGGCTTTAAAGGTGTCGTCCTCGGCCTTTCCGGAGGCATTGATTCTGCGCTGACTCTGGCCGTCGCTGTTGATGCTTTGGGAGCTGATCGTGTAGAAGCGGTCATGATGCCGTTCCAGTACACAGCAGAAATCAGTAAAGAAGATGCAGCGGAAGAGGCTCACGCTTTGGGCGTCACCTATAAAGAGTTACCAATTAAAGGAATGTACGATGCCTTTATGGAAACTCTTGAGGATGAGTTCGCTGGCACTGGCCGTGATACCACAGAAGAAAACCTGCAGTCCCGCTGCCGCGGTGTGATCCTGATGGCGATATCCAACAAAAAAGGCTACATGGTTCTTACTACTGGCAACAAGAGTGAAATGGCCGTTGGCTACGCCACTCTTTATGGTGATATGGCCGGTGGCTTTGATGTGCTGAAAGATGTGCCGAAAACCATGGTGTTCCGCCTGTCAGAATACAGAAACACTCTTTCCTATGTGATTCCCCAGCGAGTGATTGACCGCCCGCCTTCCGCAGAGCTTGCACCAGATCAGGTTGATGAAGACAGTCTTCCACCTTACGACATTCTTGATGCCATTCTGGAGCTGTATATAGAACAGGATATGAGTGCGGAAGCCATTATTGATCAGGGTTACGAGCGAGAAGTTATTTACCGTATTCTGCGTTTGGTGGATGTTAACGAATATAAACGCCGCCAGGCTCCGGTTGGTGTGCGTATTACCTCCAGAGGTTTTGGTAAAGATCGCCGTTACCCCATAACCAATGGTTGGCGTCCGGGTCTGTAAGACGGATTGTAAAAGGAAGTAAACATGACAGAACAGAGCCCAGCAATGATCAGGGATACATTTCCTGTAGGCCCTCTGCAGTGCAACTGCACAATTATCGGTGACCCGATTACCAAGCGTGGCATCGTGATTGATCCCGGTGGTGATGCTGATGTGATTCTGGAAAAGGTGCAGTCTCATGGTTTAACCATTGTGGCTCTGATTCATACCCATGCTCATCTGGATCATTTCCTTGCCAGTGGTGAACTGAAGGAAAAAACCGGAGCACCTATTCACCTGCACAAGGAAGACAAATTCCTGTGGGATGCTCTGGAAACCCAGTGCAAAATGTTTGGGGTTCCTTACAAACCTGTTCCTGGCCCCGATGCGTGGCTGAAGGATGATGAAGCTTTACCTTGCTGTGATGGTGTGGCCATGCACACGCCAGGACACAGTCCAGGTTCCATGAGCTTTTGGTTTGGTGATGAAAAGCTGCTGGTGGCTGGTGATACATTGTTTCGTCGCTCGATTGGACGAACGGACCTTTGGGGTGGGGATTCAGCAACTATTGAAAAATCCATTCGCACAAGGTTGTACACCTTGGATGAAGAAGCTGTTGTAGTGGCAGGTCATGGGCCTGACACAACCATTGGCGAGGAAGTCCGTGAGAATATGGTAATCAGAGGCGTTTAACGGCCAGGCAGTTTCTGTCTATCTTCTCAGCGTGATTTGTACATTTTGTGACATATTGCGGCAAAAAAAAGTCGTAATATTGTGACTGTTTAGAATGTGATCAGCGAATGTTGCAAGGAGTTTTTCATGCTGAAGAAGATTGCTGTGCTGGCTATAACCAGCGTTATTGTCGCTGGTTGCCAGAGCACAAACCCTTATACCGGTGAACAGCAAGCTGCCAAGTCCGCCAAGTACGGAGGTATCGGCGTTTTGGCCGGTGCGGTGATCGGTGCAGCAGCTAATGGTAAAGATGGCGCTTTAGCCGGTGCGGCTCTTGGAGGGTTGGCGGGTGCTGGCTACGGTGCTTATACCGACAAGCAAGAAGCTGCGCTGCGTGCTGAGTTGCAGGGGACTGGCGTTCAGATTGCTCGTTATGGTGATGATCTGAAACTGATTATGCCGGGCAGTATTACTTTTGACAGTAATGAATCCAGCATTAAAACCAGTTTTTATTCAGTCTTGAGTTCCGTTGCTCGAGTGATGAAGAACTACGAAAAAAATCCTGTCGTCATCATCGGTCATACAGATTCCACCGGTAATGAACTGAAAACCAATATGCCTCTGTCTCAGGCGCGTGCGCAAAGTGTTGCCACTTACCTGATTCAGCAAGGGGTTCCGGCCAGCCGGATCACCCCCTATGGTGTTGGCTCAAGTCAGTCCATTGCAACTAATAAAACACCGGAAGGTCGTGCACAGAACCGCCGGGTGGAAATCGATCTGAAGCCACCCATGCAATAACCCTCGCTTAGAACGAAAAACGGCCTGCATTTACAGGCCGTTTTTGCTTTTTGCATTATGTGGTTAAAGCGAAAAATGCTCAGTGCATTTCTTCTAATTTTTTATCTTTCTCTTCCCAGATATTGTTTACCCAGCACTGCATTTCAGCCCGGAACTCTCGGTCTTCCATGTAGTTCTTACCCACAAAGTCTTTAGGGATATCGATGGTTTCCATATGAACTTTGGCAGCAGGGCAGCGACCACACAGGAAATCCCAAAAATCCGGCACCTTGCCTTCATATTGAATAGTGATATTGAGCAGGTAAGGCATATTGTGCCCCATAGCTCCAATCACAAATCCAACACCACCGGATTTGGGTTTCAAAAGGTGATTATAAGGCGAATTCTGCCTTTTGTGTTTGGTTTCACTGAAGCGGGTGCCTTCAAGAAAGTTATAAATACAGACCGGGCGATCCTTAAACTTTTCGCAGGCCTTGCGGGTAGTTTCCAGATCCTGACCTTTCTTTTCAGGATGTTTTTTTAAGTAGGCTTTGGTATGACGCTGCATAAACGGAAAATCCAGAGCCCACCAGCACAAACCAAGAATCGGCACCCAAATCAGTTCTTTCTTCAGGAAGAACTTCAGCTGTGGAGCGCGCCGGTTAAGTAAAACCTGAGCGAGAACGATATCCGCCCAGGACTGGTGATTACTGGTCACTAGATAGGAGCGATCCAGAGACAGGCTTTCAAACCCCGATGCTTCCAGTTTCATGGGGCTGCACAGGTGCAGAATGCTGTGGTTAATACTGATCCAAAAGGATACGAGCTGGTCCAGGCCTTTGCTGCATAGGGTCTGGAAAGGTTTCACTGGTACGAGCGCTTTTATAAGCGCCAGTGAAAAAAGAACGACAGAAGTCAGTATCGTATTAAGTGCCAATAACAAGCTGGCGATTACACCTCGCAAAAGCGGCGGCAAAAAGCTAAGCATGTATACCTCGTTATAATTTTCTCAGTCGTTTATTGTTTCAGACTTTGTTCTTATTATCTGATTACTTTTGTTACAGATCCAAGTCATGGCTTCTGACTGGCCTGAATGCTCGTTAAGGCAATGGTATAGACGATATCATCCACCAGTGCGCCCCGGGAAAGATCATTGACCGGTTTATTAAGCCCTTGCAGTAATGGACCAACACTCACAACATTGGCACTTCGCTGAACGGCTTTGTAGGTTGTGTTCCCGGTATTCAGATCAGGGAATACAAAGACCGTTGCGCGACCAGCTACTGGGCTGTCCGGTGCTTTGCTGGCGGCAACCGAAGCTATAGCTGCTGCGTCGTACTGTAGCGGGCCGTCGATCAAAAGCTCAGGCGCTTTCTCTTTGGCTATACGGGTTGCCTCTCGAACCTTTTCCACGTCAGAACCCTGACCAGATTTCCCTGTGCTGTAACTGATCATGGCAACTCGTGGTTCTATACCAAAGGCTTCAGCTGATCGGGCGCTTTGGATAGCGATATTGGCAAGCTGTTCAGCATTTGGGTCAGGATTTACAGCGCAATCACCATAAACAACGACTTGATCGGGAAGCAGCATAAAGAAGACGGAAGAAACCAGCCCGCCGGCTGTCGGATTGGTTTTAATCAACTGAAAAGCCGGGCGAATGGTATTGGCCGTGGTATGAACCGCGCCGGATACTAAACCGTCGACATCCTTTTGTGCCAACATCATGGTGCCCAGAACAACCGTATCTTCCAGTTGAGCTTCTGCCATCGCTTCGTTCAGCCCTTTGTGTTTGCGCAGCTCAACCATGGGGGCAATATACTTTTCACGGATACTTTCCGGGTCAATGATTGAGAGGTTGTCGGGCAGAGTTACATCTAACCCACGAGCCAGTTCCTGAATCCTCTCGGGGTTTCCAAGTAAAACACAATCGGCAATACCTTTATTCTGACAGGTTATCGCTGCCTGTATCGTACGGGGTTCCTCTCCTTCGGGGAGCACGATGCGTTTACCAGCTTTCTGAGATCTTTCCACAAGGTTGTAACGAAATGCAGGTGGAGTCAGGAAGTGTTTGTGAGGCTCGCCACAGTGTTTGCGGAGTTTCTCAATATCGATATGTTCCGCAACAGTGTTCATCACCTTTTCCATACGAGCGATATCGTCTGTAGGAACCTCCGGATTCATCCGGTCTAAAAGAGTGGCAGTGTCGTAAGAGTTGGTATCCGTCAACATCACTGGCAGTTGTGACGCAGTAATTGCTGGCTGGCAGAGGCGCATGACGCCTTCTGGAGGTTGTTCACCATTGGTTAGTAAAAGTCCTGCCAGCGGAACACCATTGCTGGCTGCCATACAGGTTGCCATAACAATATCGTCTCTATCGCCAGGGGTAATAATCAAGGTGCCGGCAATTAAATGCTGGGTGATTTTGGCAGAGGAGCGGGCACAAAGAATGCGCCGGGCAACACGACGGGTATCAATTGTTCCTTCATTAATAATTTCAGCATTAAGGCGGTTGCAGATATCTCGTGTACGAGGAGCCGCCAACTCCGGATTCCAGGGAATATGACCGATGGGAGGAAAGCTTTTTGCTGGCATCTTGGGAAGAGCCTTAAGCTCACCAGGCTTATCGCCAAAGCGGCTTACCAATTCCTCAGGCATTTTGTTGAGTATGTATCCGAGAATGGACGAGTTTCTTACGCCACCATGATTATCGGCACTGATCCGCAAATGATCGGCTAGCTCTCTTGGGGTATTTTCATCGGCACGGGAAACAATCAGAACATCGGCGCTTAGAGTGCGGGCCATATCACTGTTAAAACGTGTCACCCAAGGTGTGTTCCGGGTTGGTGTTAAACCCTCTATTACCATAGCATCAGCATCTTCACCGGCTGCATTATTCAGCAGGCTGACAATCTCTTCCAATACATCTTCGCGCCGGTTCTGGCCAAGCATATCTTCCACATGGCTGAACGACAGTGGTTTAGGTGGCTCAAGGTGCAGGGTTTCTCTGGCAAATAAAGTAGAACGCTCAGGACCCTGATCTGAGGCATGTTGTTGTGCCACAGGTTTGCAGAAACGAACTTTAAGACCAACACGTTCCAGCGCACGAACCAGCCCCAGTGCAACAGATGTTAGGCCGGCGCCATAACTGGTGGGCGTGATGTAGAAAATATGCATAACCGCAAACCTGCCTGTGAGTTCTTATAAAATAGTGCGGATTGTCAGTTTATCTTTTAGCTACTGGTTGATCACAGTTTGCCAATCGATCTCGCTGGGTAAAAGTCGATGTTTAGACATGTAGTACACTAGCTGACCGGCGAAAACCGGATGTTCGGCCGGTGGATTCAATACCAGATCATCTCCATGAATACTATCTGCCAGCCCCAGTACAAGAGCATCGTGACTGGATTTACAGTAAGTAATCATTTCCTTGAATGTGCACCCTGGAAAGTCTGCTGGTACCTGGAGACTAAACTGAGTCGGGCCGGCCAGAGTATTCAGCAGCTGGCTCTGAACACGGGAAGAGCCAGGGTCCTGAGCGGAGCGAACCAACATCTCTGTTGTGGTACTGATATGACACTCAACCTGGGGCGCGTGGGCTTTCAAAAGGCTGGCCATAGCATGGTCATCAAAGTGACAGACGATATGAGCCTGGGTACCACAGGCGATCAGG